>CAYXFO010000004.1:22790-32936 GCA_964464255.1 uncultured Pirellula sp. | reverse complement strand
GTGAACAGTTGCCCACCGAGACTCGCTTCCGGTCTCAATCCATAGAAATGGACCATCATGCCGGAGATCATGGATGGATCTCCTGTTGTTCCCAGGAACTGAATGCGTTGCACGGCTTTGTTGGCATCAAAGCAATAGGTCAGCGTCCCTACCAGATCGGTCGGTCCCGTTCCGGTAGTGAGCGGGACGCGGTAGGCTTCGAACTGAGGATAGCCCGTGAGGGTTGTCACTTGCCCGAATCGCTGTGGCAACGCCATGGGGTGCATGTCGAATCGGATCACCTCGCGCAAATCATAAACGGGTGGAGGTGTCCAGGGCTCGGAAGATGGTGGAGAACTCGCCGATACAAACTGTGGATTCTGTGGTACGAGCTTCCCGTGAGGCAGGGGTGGAACGCCACCTGGAACGGAACCACCGGAAGCAGGAATCTCGGTTTGACCGGCAGGAGCCGAAGTCAGCATGCCTTGGATTGCACTTCTCGCGGCCGTACCGAGTTCTGTTTCGAACAAAGCGTACGGGCCACCGATGGCAGTTCCGAGTACTGTGATGGCGCCCAGTGGCTTCTGAAATAGGGAGGAAAGCATGGAAGTTCTTTCGGATGAATGATCTGCACTTCCATGTGCTTGTTGCGGGCTCCACTCCTGATGCATGACCCGGTGTACCCGCCACCATCGAGGTCTCATACCATCGTGGTCTACTCGGACGAAGAAGAAACCGACTTGACATCGAACCGGTTCGATTCCGAAACATCTTCCTTTCAGAACGGATTAATCGTCCCGTGCGTCACTACCGGCCCCACGCATCCAAGACTGGAAAGGAATGAACCCTGCCTGGAGCAGGATTGTCCTAACCTTGTAGGCTGTCGGCATCGAAGCGGCAGACTTTTGGCATTGAAATTGCATTGTCAATAAGTAGCCCGTGTTTGCGGGTGTCAATTTGGACGCGTGGTCCCTACTCCATTTCAACTTAAGGCTATGAAACGCATCCCTTCAGGCAAAAACGGTTCATCCTCCGGGAATGAGGAATCGCAAAGCGAGCGAGTATCGCTCGCCGGTTGCCTACTTGCTGCGCGTGTCGATGTAGACAACCCCATGTTCAGCAAGGGGGTTTGCCTGATTGTTGAGCATACCGAAAAGGGGACCGTGGGAATCATGCTCAATCGCCCGTTAGCGATCGATCCGACTCCGGTTTGGAAAACACTTTTCCAGGGCGAGGTGTCTAAGGCGAACGATTGTGTGGGGCACTTCAATTTCGGAGGTCCCGAGAACGGACCGATTGTGGCGATCCACAACGATTCACAATTGGCAGATGGCGGCAATAGTCAAGGAGTATATGTATCCGCTCAGGCCGAGTCATTGCAGAAGCTGGCCACGACTGCTCCAGAACATCTTCGTTGGTTTATCGGTCACGCCGAGTGGGGCAAGTCCGAGTTGGAGCAGGAAATCGTTGACGGCAAGTGGTATGTAGTTCCTGCGATACCGCAAATCGTATTTGCTGAGGAATCCCAGATGTGGCCGACGGCGATCCGGTTCGAGGCCAACTCGGTGATCTCTACCTTCCCAGGGGTTGACCATTTCCCCTCTGACTCATCGATGAACTAGCAACTCAGAGGCAACCGCGACGAGAGACCGGTCAATTCCTCTTCGGGTCGCTATTGTCCTTGTCGGTCAAGTGCTGATGGAGATAGTTGGCCCGCTCGGTATTCCGGGCGTTGACATCTAATTTGTGCCCGCACAGTTTCTGCAGATGCGCGGGTTGAGTTTGAATAAAGAGTTTATTGACGGTGGGAATCGGGATCGCCTCGAGCAGTCCCATGTTTACTCCCATGCGGACCTTGCTTAGGTAATGCATGGTCTCTTCGCTGCTGATCTTTTTGGCGGTACATAGAATGCCGAGGGCTCGACTGACATGATCGTGCAGATCGTCGCGGCTTTCTTGGACGAGAAACTCACGAGCTTTTCGCTCGTACTCGATCAATCGCGAGATGACTTCGCTGACTCGTTCGAGGATTTGTTCTTCGCTCTTGCCGAGGGTCATTTGATTGCTGACTTGATACAGATCACCCATGAATTGGGACCCTTCGCCGAACAGTCCTCGCACAGCCACATTGATCTTGGTGAACGCGCGGAACACTTTATCGATTTGCTTGGTCGCGACGAGTGCAGGGAGATGGAGCATCACGCTGATGCGCAGGCCGGTCCCGACATTGGTGGGGCAAGCGGTGAGGTAGCCCAGTTGTTTTGTGAAGGCGTAGGTAAGTTTGCTCTCGAGGATATCGTCGAGATCATTCATTCGCTTCCATGCGGCCTTCAGGTCGAGACCGCTTTGCATGACTTGCAGCCGAAGATGGTCTTCTTCGTTGACCATGACACTGAATCGTTCTTGGGGGTCGAGGACCACTGCGCGCGCTCCTTCGGCTTCGCTGAGTTCGTGGCTGATCAATTGCCGTTCCATCAGAAACTGGCGATCGAGATCACCGAGTTTTGCAACGTCGACGTATTCGGTCTCTTCTCCGAGCGGAAGGGCTTCGAATGCTTTTCGGACGGTAGCTGCGATGGCGGTCCGGTCTTGGGGCGTGCATTTACGGATGAAAGGGAAGTCCGCAAGGTTTCTGGCCAAGCGAACGCGACTGCTCATGACGATGTCGGATTCGGGGCCGTTGCCTCGCATCCATTCGCCGGTTTGTTGGGCTAGCTGTTCAAACTTCACGATCTTTATAGAAACTCTAGGGCGTCAGTGAGATGGTGGTTGGGTAGGATTGGATTGGAAGTCATCATCCGGCGGTTCGGTATCTCCGTCGAGATCGTCGAACTCCCCTTGCTCGATGGAGGCGATGCGGTCTCGCAGTTTTCCTGCCGCTTCGTATTGTTCTTTTTCAATCGCTTCTTTCATTTCGTCCTTGAGCTGCTTGATCCGGAATTGTCGCTGGGGAGTGCCAGTTTGGTTGGAGGGGAGTTTCCCGGTGTGGCTGATACCACCGTGGATATTGATCAGAAGCGGTTCGAGGTCCTCCTCGAAAGCAACATAATCGTAGGGGCATCCGAGGCGTCCCCCTTTTCGGAATTCCGCGAACGTAATCCCGCACATTGGGCATTCTTTTTTGTCGACCGCGGACAGTTCCTCGGACATTTTGTCGAGTTTGAGCTGTTTGCTGAGCATCTTGTTCAGTGCTGTCGCGGGGTGGGTCGAGCCATCCTGGTTGAAAAAATCACGCGCGTGCTCTTCGCACAGGTGCATCACTGCCGGACCATCGGGGCCCGTCAATTCGGTGATGTGGAAGGTGGCTGTCTTTTCGCAGTGCTGGCACTTCATGATTGAAAAGTTGTTTAGCGATTCGCGGTTCCCTTGAGGCCTGTTAGTATAAGCAGGTCTCGTCCATCGGGCGATGCGGTGGAAAAAATCGTTCAATACGCAGTGAAACAGCCCAATGAGTGCATTTCCTGACTACCCAACCTTTGAAGCCTTGGCCCAATCCTACGATTGGGTTCCAGTTTATCGACGCTTGCTGAGCGACCAACTGACGCCGGTCAGCGCGTTTCGTCTACTCGACGATGGCCAGGGTTCCGCCGGCCTGTTCGAAAGTGTGATCGGGGGCGAAAAGATCGGTCGATACAGCTTTATCGCCGTTGGACCGCGAGCCCGAGTGGTCGCGCGTGGAAATCATGTGCAGTGGCATCAGGACAATTCGGTCACCGAAATAGAACACCACGATCCCTTGGCGTTCTTGTCCGAGAAGATCAGCGGCTACAGGGTCGCCGAACTGCCGGAGTTGCCGCCGTTTGTCGGAGGAGCCATCGGTTATGCGTCCTACGATGTTGTTCGTTACGTCGAGAGATTACCCAACGCCCCGAAAGATGATCGAGGTTTGCCCGACCTCGATTTCGGTTTTTACGAATCGCTCGTCGTGTTCGATCACGTCAACAAGACCGTGATGGTGCTGAACCTCGTACGGACCGGGCCAGAGATCGACTCCCAGGCTGCATACGCGGCTTCCATTGAGCGAATCCGAGAGATTGTCGAGCGATTGGACTGCCCTCTCGAGAATCATCGACTGGCTGACATCCCGCTAAAGATGACTCCAACGTTGCAGACGAAATCCAATTTCTCGCAAGTGACTTTCCAACGAGCGGTAGCTCGATGCCGAGAGTACATCCAGGCAGGAGATATCTTTCAGGTCGTGCTCAGCCAACGATTTGAGGTCGAGTGCGATTGCGAACCGATCGAAATCTATCGATCGCTTCGCGTCATCAATCCGAGCCCCTTCATGTTCCTGCTCCGCACCCCAGACTGCACACTTGTCGGAAGCAGTCCGGAGGTGATGGCTCGCGTGGTCGACCGCGAGGTTACCGTTCGACCATTGGCAGGGACACGTCCCCGAGGAAAAACGCCTGCGGACGATGAGCGGCTAGCAGCGGAGCTTTTGGCCGATCCCAAGGAACGTGCCGAGCATGTCATGCTGGTCGATTTGGGGCGGAACGATGTTGGGAGGGTCGCCCAGTTCGGATCGGTCCGATTGACCGACTTGATGGTGGTCGAGCACTACTCACATGTCATGCATCTCTCGTCGAATGTCCAGGGAACGCTCCGATCGGATTTGCAGGCGATGGACGCCTTCCGAGCCTGCCTGCCAGCAGGAACCGTAAGCGGAGCGCCCAAGGTCCGGGCCATGGAAATCATTGATGAGCTCGAACCCACCCGCCGCGGTCCCTACGCCGGGGCTGTCGGTTATTTCGATTATCGGGGAAATATGGACACCTGCATCACCCTCCGGACGATGGTGATCTGCGGCGGAAAAGTCTACGTCCAAGCCGGCGCGGGGTTAGTAGCCGATAGCGACCCGGCGAGCGAGTACGCCGAAACGGTGAACAAGGCAAAGGCTCTTGTGGCCGCTATCGAAATTACCATGCTTCGCCAAGCTGAAAACGGCTGATATCAGTCCGATACGGGGATGTCGTCGGTTTGACATCAGGTCGAAGGGGCGGCGGCCGATTTCGTTGCCTCTGAGTTCTCGATTTTCATTGGAAAAGGAGAACCTGCCGACATTACAATCACTTGGTACGAAATTCGCCGATTGGTCAGGCTAGGTATCGACCGGTGTGGGGCCTACTCGTCGCTAGATGTTGCTAGCATTTCGCCCCGTGATTGTCTGCAAAAAAAGAGGAAGAGGAAGTTATGAAGATTCTGAAGGTGAACAAACTCCGAGGACCGAACATCTGGGCCAACTACCCGGTGCTCGAGGCTTGGGTTGACCTAGAAGAACTGAAGGACACTTCCTCGGAAATGATTCCGGGGTTCAACGAGCGACTGATGGCATGGTTGCCGACGATGGTGGAGCATCGTTGTAGCGTTGGCGAGCGAGGTGGCTTTTTTGTTCGCTTGCGTCGGGGCACATACATGGCCCATATCTTGGAGCATGTGACGCTCGAACTGCAAACCTTAGCTGGCACTCCGGTGGGATTTGGTCGCGCGCGGGAGACGAACGTTGATGGGATCTACAAGGTCGCCATTGCATTCAAGGAAGAGAAGTTGGCCTTGGCATGTTTGGACAAGGCATTCGAATTGTTGATGGCAGCGATCCATGACAGTCCATTCGATGTCTCGGGTACGGTCGATCATCTCAAGGAATACGCTTACGATGTATGCCTCGGACCGAGCACGCGTTCGATTGTAGACGCTGCCAAAGCGCGCGGAATACCGTGGCGACGCCTGAACGAAGGGAGCCTAGTGCAACTGGGCTACGCGGTGCATCAACGCCGCATCTGCACCGCAGAGACCGATGCAACCAGCGCCATTGCCGAGTCGATCGCGCAGGACAAAGACATGACGCGCATGCTGCTCCGCTCGATCGGAGTCCCCACGCCGGAGGGGCGAGCAGTAGAGGATGCAGACGACGCATGGGAAGCCGCGGAAGACATCGGCTTGCCAGTGGTCGTGAAACCTCAGTATGGCAATCATGGACGCGGTGTAGCCACGAATTTGCAAACGCGAGAGCAGGTGGTCGCCGCTTATCAAGCAGCACGCGAAGAGGGTCGCTCTATCGTGGTCGAGCGCCATGCACCGGGCGACGATTACCGTTTGCTGGTCATCGGTGGCAAGTTGGTAGCGGCCGCGCGTCGCGAGCCTGCACATGTGATAGGCGATGGTCGTTCGACCGTGCAGCAACTGATCGATATCGTCAATCAGGATCCTCGCCGCAGCGATGGGCATTCCACGGCCCTGAGTTTGATCAAGATCGATGCCGTTGCGCTAGGAGTGTTGCTCGAACAAGGAATGACACCCGATACGATTCCGCCGCTGGGAAAAAAGGTTCTGATCCGCCGCAATGCAAATCTGAGCACCGGCGGTACCGCAAGTGACGTGACGGATTTGGTTCATCCCGATGTGGCTCGGCATGCCATCGAAGCGGCTCGAATCGTCGGACTGGACATCGCAGGTGTCGATGTCGTCGCTCAAGATATCGCCCAGCCTCTGCAAGGGCAGCGAGGCGTCATTGTGGAAGTCAACGCGGGCCCTGGCCTGCGAATGCATTTGGAGCCATCTTTAGGCACGCCTCGTCCGGTCGGGGAATCCATCATCGACATGATGTATCCCGGAGATAACAACGGTCGCATTCCGATCGTGAGCGTCACCGGCGTCAACGGCAAGACAACGGTGACTCGGTTGATTGCCCACATGGTGGCCAACACGGGCAAGAAGGTCGGCATGACCTGCACCGATGGTATCTATGTTGGTGGTCGGCGGATCGATTCAGGTGACTGCAGTGGTCCGCAGAGCGCACGGTCGGTGCTGATGAATCCGTTTGTCGAGGCGGCTGTCTTGGAGACTGCCCGCGGCGGTATTCTCCGCGAAGGGATGGGGTTCGATGCGTGCGATGTTGGCATCGTGACCAACATTGGCGAAGGTGACCACCTCGGTCTTTCCGATATCGAAACGATCGAACAACTCGCAATCGTCAAGCGGTGTGTCATCGAAGGGGTTCACAAGAAAGGATACGGTGTCCTCAAGGCTGATGATCCATTGACGGCATCGATGATCGAACGCTGCAAAGGCCGCGTCATCTTCTTCGCATTGAGCGAAACCGATCCGGTTCTTCAGGCTCATCGTCAAAAGGGCGAACGCGTGATATTCGTCCGAAACGGATTGATCGTGATGGCCGAAGGGGATAACGAGATCAAGCTGACGACTGTCAATCAGATCCCATTGACGCATCATGGGCGGATCCGATTCCAAGTAGAAAACGTGTTGGCCGCTACGGCCGCGTGCTGGGGCCTAGGCATGCCGAGCGAGCAGATCGTGTCCGGTCTGGAGTCTTTCTCGGCCCATATGGACAAGGTACCAGGCCGGTTCAATCTCTTGGACGTACACGGCGCGACCGTAATCGCGGACTATGGGCACAACTCCTCGAGTCTGCTTGCAGTGATCGATGCATTGAGTCAGTTCCCCGAAGGACATCGGACCGCGATCTACTCCGCAGCAGGGGATCGTCGAGATGTCGACATGGTGCGGCAGGGAGAAATCCTGGCGGACCACTTCGACCGCATCATCCTGTACGAAGACCAATTCACGCGAGGTCGCCAACCGGGCGAGATCGCTGCGATGTTCAAGCAAGGGATCGATCGAGGTCGACGATGCAAAGAAGTTTATGATGTCGTCGGATGGGAGAAAGCCGTTGATCAGGCGCTGAAGTTGCTCAAGAAAGATGACTTGATGCTCCTGCAGGCCGACACGATCGACGCCACAGTTCAGTATTTGCAGCGAGCCATCGAACACGAGAACCTGGGACGCGAAATCGATCTCGATGTGGCGCTCCGAACCAAACAGGAACCGGATTCAGGGGATACCGGTAATCCCTCGGCTAGCAACCCAGCAGTTGGTGCGAAAAAAGTTTCCAGCGATCGTTAGTTTTTGTCGCTAAGTCTCGAGAAGGAATCGTGAATCAACCTTTCCACAGGGTGATTCGTGACCTATAGTTCACGGTGTGCGAGTTGGAAATTGACTCGCACACTTAGCCTCCGATCGTTTTTCCGGCTGAGGGACCATCATTATGCGTTGGCCCAAATCACAACGGCGAGTGCAGTAGCACGCTCGATTTGCGCCAGTCTCGCAGCGGCTCCGTGTCGTGCCGCAGACGGTCGGAGGATTTTTCGTCATCAACAAAGCCGTGTTGGGTCTTGAGATCCAACGCGGCTTTTTGTTTTGATTCGTTGTTATCGATGCATGAGACTAGAGTTGCATTGGTCCAGTGCTGCGTCGGACTAATGCTGGGTCGGGCTAATGCTGGGTCGGGCGGACGATCACTTTCATCGCCCCCTTCTCACCCGCGTACAACCGATCAAACCAACCGGCAGCTTCGTCGAGGGTGGCGCGAGCCGTGATCAGCGGATCGACTTGGATCGCACCCGAGGCAAGGAGTTCGATGCACTGCGGGATCTCGCCGTTGGATGCACAGGAACCGTAGATCGAAAGCTCGCGAGTCACGACGATTTGGAGCGGCAACTCGACTTTCGGAGTGAGGTTGCCCACCAAGGTTACGGAACCTCCGCGTCGAACCACTTCAAAACAAGTTTGAACCGGCTTGTTGGCACCGACGACTTCCATGGCTGCATCTGCCCCACGCCCGGATGTCCATTCGAGCACTTGGCTCACCGGGTCAACGTTTCGAGCATTGATGGTGTGGGTTGCTCCAAGTTGTCTTGCCAGCGCGAGTTTCTCGTCCTCCAAATCGACCGCGATGATCTTCGAAAATCCCGCAAGGCGCAGCGTTTGAATGCATAGGAGTCCGATCATTCCAGAGCCGACGACAACGACGGATCCACCCAACGATCGTGGGGTACGATTGGTCGCATGGACAGCGATGGAAACCGCCTCGATCATCGCGGCGTGATCGAAAGACAAAGAGTCTGGAATGTGGTAGGCGATGTTCTGAGGGACGGCTACCGATTCGGCGAACGCTCCTTGGCGACGGAATTCCTGGCATGCGACCCCGAGCACTTGTCGGTTTTCGCATAGGTTGATCGATCCGGAGCGGCAGGAACTGCACTCGCCGCAGGATACGGTCGAGTCGAAGGTGACTCGGTCGCCGACTCGGAAACGGGTGACTTGATCGCCGACCGCAGCCACTACGCCTGCCGCCTCATGCCCCATGACCAACGGCGGAATGCGACGCCCGGAACTGCCATCGTACCCGTGAATATCACTCCCGCAAATTCCGCAGGCACGCACCGAGACCAGCAAGTCTTTCGGGCCGTTCTGCGGTTGCGGTAGTTCGGTAACTTCCAATTTTCTCGGCTCGGTCAGCAGGAGAGCTTTCAACTCGGTTATCCTCTTTTGAAGTTTTGGGGTTGTTGCATGGAATCAGGGCTACAATCCGAGCCCGTGGTTCGTTAGTCTTCTTGTATTCCATTTCGGATGCTTTCAGTCGAATTGTACTCGATTTGTTCCAGCATTCAGCACCAGCGCCAGACCACTGACGCCGTCCAGGATCGAAAAGCTCTATGAAATCTATCGTTTTGTATCGATGGCTGGCCTGTGCCATCCTGCTCACCCTAGGAACCTACGCGAACGGACAACAACCCTTGCAAGTCAAACCTCAACTCCCTGAAGTGCCCGGCATCAAAGATCCAGTCAGCTATGCCCTCGGCTTCAAAGTAGGATCCGACATGAGGAGCGCATCTCTCGAAGCCTCTGATTTCGATGTTGAGCAGTTCACCAATGGGTTCCTGGATGGTCTGGCCAAAAAAGAGAAGCTCACTCCCGAGCAGATCCAAGCCTGCTTCATGTCGCTCGAAGAGAAGATTCAGAAGAAGATGATCGATATCGGTCGAAAGAATCTCGAGAAGGCCAACGAGTTCTTGAAGGTCAACAAGGATAAGGAAGGGATCCAAACCACCAAATCAGGTCTTCAATACGAAGTCATTAAGGCAGGAGCCGGCAAGACTCCTACGGTCACCAGCAAAGTCAAAGTGCATTACGAAGGAAAGCTCCTTGACGGCACGATCTTCGACAGCTCTGTCAAACGAGGGGAGCCGATCGAGTTCCCGGTCAATGGCGTGATCTCTGGATGGACCGAAGCGTTGCAGCGAATGAAGGTTGGAGATAAGTGGCGATTGTTCATCCCGCCTGGGTTGGCTTACGGCGAAGAGGGAC
>CAYXFO010000004.1:0-22780 GCA_964464255.1 uncultured Pirellula sp. | reverse complement strand
GGCCGAACGAGCTCCTCACCTTTGAAGTCGAATTGCTCGACGTCAAATAGCTCCGATGACCGATCAACCGATGGAGGCAGGAACCTCGTTGGAAACAGTTCGGTCGCGATGCGTTGAAGCGGGCCAAGAGCATCTCTTGGCCCATTGGGATCGACTTACAAACCCTCAGCGAGAATATCTGCTCGCTCAAATCGCGTCGATCGATTTCGACCTGATGTCGAGACTGCATGCGGGAGGGGGCTTTGCGACCGACGCCGCCGCTTTGGCTCAGGGTGCTCAACCGCCGGAGGCAGTGTTGCTCGGGCAGAGCTATCGAGGTTTTTCGGCAAAGGATGCGATCGAGGAGGGGAATCGAGCGATCGCGGACGGAAAGGTCGCAATGATCCTGGTCGCTGGAGGCCAAGGAACACGCCTCGGGTTCGATCTTCCCAAAGGCATGTTTCCCATCGGTCCGGTTTCGGGCCGAACACTTTTGGAGATGCATGTCGATTCGCTTCGCGGAGCGATGAAACGATTCGGCGTGTCGATCCCGATGCTTGTGATGCTGAGTCCCGCTACCGATTCAGCGACCCGAGAATACTTCGAGATCAATGATCGGCTGGGACTTTCACACGACGAGCTTTTCCCCTTTCTGCAGGGGAGCATGCCTGCGGTCGATGCCACGTCAGGAAAGATTCTAATGGAATCGCCACATGAGTTGGCGCTGAGCCCCGACGGACATGGAGGATTGGTTTCGGCGCTTACCAAGAGCGGCCTAATGCATCAGATGCGTCAACGCGGGATCGAGCAATTCTTCTACGCTCAGGTCGATAACCCGTTGGTGCGAGCATGCGATCCTCTTCTGGTTGGTTATCATCGACTCGTGCAATCCCAGATGACGACCCACGTGGTGAGAAAGCGATTTGCCAAGGAACGTGTCGGCAACGTGGTGCAGATTGATGGCCGCACCCAGATCATCGAGTACATCGACCTACCCGATTCTCTTGCAGAGCAAACACTCCCCGATGGCTCCCTCAAGTTATGGGCAGGCAATATCGCCGTCCATGTGTTTGATCTCGAGTTCCTCCATCAAGTGGCTGGCCTTTCGGACTCGTTGCCTTTCCATCGAGCCTTTAAGGTGGTCAGTTACGTCGACGCCCAGGGAGTGAAGCACAAACCATCTGCCCCGAATGCCCACAAATTCGAGCGTTTCGTTTTCGATCTGCTTCCGGCAGCAGAAAGGACGCTGGTGGTGGAAGGGGATGCGGCTGAGGTGTTCGCGCCGGTAAAGAATGCCGACGGTGCCCCGACCGATACGCCCGCCGATACGCGACGAGCGTTGTCGAGATTGCACGCATCGTGGCTTAAGGACGCAGGTGTGGCGGTCGAAGATGGAGTTTATGTGGAAATTCATCCACTTTGGGCCTGGGATGCCAGGGAAGTGCAAGACAAGATTCTCTCCGCCGGCACGATAACTGCCGATACGTATTTTGCCTGATCGCGAGGATGCCCATGTTCGGGTCTCAGTTACGGATTAAATTGCTTTAGGAGTTTGCTCAAGAATGCTACATGCCGTCATCATGGCCGGTGGATCTGGAACTCGATTTTGGCCTGCGAGCAGGCAACTCAAACCCAAGCAGCTCCTGAAAATGGGGGCTCCCCGCTCGATGCTGCAGACCACTTTCGATCGATTGGCGGGCTTGGTCTCCAGCGAACAGGTTCTCGTCGCAACGAATGAACAACTTGCAGAAGCGGTTGTTGCTCAGCTTCCGCAGTTGCCGATCGAGCACATCATCGGTGAACCCTTCAAGCGAGATACCGCTCCATGCATCGGCGTTGCCGCCTCGCTTGTTCGAGCCGCCGATGCCGGAGGGATCATGATCGTGATGCCTTCGGACCATGTGATTGAGCCCAAGGCCGAGTTTCATCGCGCTGTGCGTGCGGGAGTAGAACTGATTCAAGAGGACCCCGACAGAATCGTCACCTTCGGAATCCGCCCGAGCTACCCTGCCGAGTCCTTTGGCTACATCCAGCGTGGCAATCCCCTGGCTTCAACCCCCGGAATCTCCGCATTCCAAGTGGAGCGTTTTCGGGAAAAGCCCGATCGGGCAACCGCCGAATCGTACCTTCAGGCAGGTTCGTTCTATTGGAATAGCGGAATTTTTCTTTGGCGTGCCCAGACTATTCTCGATGCACTGGCTCGTTTCGAACCCGAAATCTATGCAGCCATTGAGCGAATCGCTGCTTCCATCGGTACCCCGAACTTCCAGCGGACGTTTGTTGAACATTTCGAGCCCATCAAGGGCAAGTCGATCGACTTTGCTGTGATGGAGCGATACTCCAACGTGGCGGTCCTGGAGGCCCCTTTCGGTTGGGATGATGTAGGAAGTTGGCAGGCGATGGCACGGCTGATCCAACCCGACGAACATGGCAACGCCGTCGAGGGCCCTTTCTTGGGCATCGAATCGAGCGACATGATCATCCGTACCGAAGCGAATCATCTCGTTGTGACGATTGGTATGTCCAGCACGATCGTAGTGCATACTCCCGATGCTACGTTGGTAGCCCCTAAGTCAGAAGAGGAACGGGTACGCGAGGTTGTCAAGCAACTGATGGAGTTGGGATACCAGCAGTATTTGTAGGTCTGGCAAAAAGACGCAGGGGAGTTTTTTCAAGTGCTAATCACTTGAAAGCCCATTCGGTCTGTTGAACCTGGGAGCTTGTCACCTATATTTAATGCTAGATAAGACAAGAAGAACGAGAGATCGCACACCAGTCGTGCGAATGACGGGAGGTAGGGGTGGCCAAGATTAGTGTCGCAGGCATCGCAGCCGACGAAGTCATGAATTGCTTGCCCGAGGGGGTCGCAGTCCTCGGTGCAGACACTTCGATTCTGTGGGCCAATCAGTGCTTCCGGGAATGGTTCGGCGGAGTTGATCGCACAGGCGAGCATTTCTATTCCGTTTTGGGGAATCCTGAGATTCAAGGATCGGGAAAGTGCCCACTGGAGTCTTGCTCCAGTACAGGTCGCAAATTCAGTGCGAGACTGAAGCGAGACAATCCTTCCGGGGCCCCCGCCTTCTATCGCGTAGACGCAGTTTGCCTGCGAAAAGAGGATGCAGCGCGAGTCAAGGAGAGTTCGGACTCCAGCACGGAGATCCTCGACAAAAGCCGTATTGTCGTGACCCTTAGCGATGTGACCGAAGAGGTTCTGCAGGAGCAAAAACTGGCTGCTATCCATCAAGCAGGTGCGAAACTGACCGATTTGAAGCCTGACGAAATCTTTGCGATGGATGTCGATCAGCGGATCGAATTGCTCAAGGATAATATTCGCCACTACACGCAAGACCTTCTCAACGTGAACGTGATCGAAATCCGTTTGCTGGAGCAGTCCAGTGGCAATCTGATTCCGTTGCTGTCGGTAGGTATTGATCAGGTCGCCGCTGACCGCCGGCTGATGGCTAGCCCCAAAGGGCATGGTGTTACTGGCTACGTCGCAGCTCATGGGGTGAGCTATCTGTGTCGGGATACAACGGTCGATCCGATGTACCTAGAAGCATTCAAGGGCGCACGCAGTTCACTCACGGTACCAATCATCCTTCACGATGAAGTGATCGGTACGATCAATGTCGAAAGCCCCAAACTGGATGCATTCAGCGAAAGCGACCAGCAATTTTTGGAAATCTTTGCACGCGATGTAGCCGTTGCACTCAACACGCTTGAACTCCTTGTGGCTCAACGAACCAACGCCGCTCAGCAGAGTTGCGAGGCGATTCATGCGGCGGTTGCATTGCCGCTAGACGATTTGTTGCTCGACGCTGTCTTCTTGATGGAAAAATACATCGGCCACGACACGGACACCGTTTCGCGGTTGAGGGATGTGTTGAGCAAGGCGAGAAACATCAAGAAGTCGATCCAGAATATTGGACAAACCTTAGCCCCCACGGATGTCAGCCCTGCGGGAGTTGGCGCGGAGCCGCATCCGAAATTGATCGGTAAGCGAATCCTGGTCGTCGATCCTGATGAGAACGTCCGAAATGATGCCCACAGCTTGCTGGAGCGTTACGGTTGCATCGTCGAGACCGCGCACGATGGGGATCAGGCCGTCTCGATGGTTCGAAACTCCGGAGACGAGAACTACGATGTCATCATCTCCGACATTCGCTTGCCCGATTATTCCGGATACCAATTAATGCTCCGGCTTCAAAAACTGATGGATCGTGTCCCGATCGCCTTGATGACTGGATTTGGATACGACCCAGGGCATTCGATCGTCAAGGCTCGACAGGCAGGGTTGCACAGAAAAGCAATCCTCTACAAACCCTTCCGGCTCGACCAACTGTTGGGTGTGACGGAAACATTGATTGATTATCGTCCCGGTCAAGCTTCGGAAGCGGATTGATTGCCGCAAGGAATCGCTCCCTTTGAGTTCGGTCGTTTGGTTGAGGCTGCTGCTGATTCTCTTACTTGCCGTTGGCCATGTCAGCCTCTGGGTATGGCTCTATAACCGGATCAACGCTGTTGGCTTGCAACGAGCCACAATCAAGCGGCTCGAGAAGTTGGTGGTGCTCCTCTGCCTGTTACTCCCGTTCGTCTTTCTTTTTGTAGAGTGGCGTTACGGTCTTTGGGGTGATTCCTGGCAGCAAGTTTGGGATCGGATCCAAGAGCCACTGTTTTACCGTCGAGGATCGATTGCGACGTTGCTCTACTTCGGTGCTGTTCTTGCTTTTTTCGCGTGGACTGCTCCTCGCTGGCTTGCGCATCGGCCTGCCTTTGCGGTTGCGAAGAAGCGCTATCACTTAGTTCATCGACGATTAGAACCACGCTTGCACAAACAAAATCCTCATTGGGTTATGGGGGCCAAGACACGTTATTCGCTCGCCATCCCAGGAAATGAAATCCTGAGTTTGGAGACAAACATCAAGATTCTATTCATCGACCAACTCGATAAGGCGTTCGAGGGAATCAGAATTGGCCATCTCTCGGATATTCACTTGATGGGCCAAATATCTCCCGATTTCACCCGTTACTGCGCTGACTGGGTGGTAACCAACGGCGCTGAGTTATTGGTTTTGTCCGGAGACCTGGTCGATGATGCGCGAGCCGTGAAACATCTGGAGTCCGCATTTTCCCATCTACCCTCTGACTTGCCGAAGGTTTTTGTCCTCGGCAATCACGACCGTGCGTACGGTCTGGTCGAACCGGCCCGAGATGCGATGGTTGGTATGGGGTGGCTAGACGCAGGAGCTCGGGACTGGAGAATCCAGACAGCACGCGGTTCTGTTCAGATTTTGGGGAGCGAACTCCCATGGCTTGACCGCCATACCAGCACCAGCGCCATGGATCTTGGGGATGAGGATGCGACTGCAAGCGGTCCGTACATGACTTTGGGGGTATCCCATTCACCCGATCGATTCGCGTGGGCAAGATTAAGAGGTTGCCATCTTCTGCTGAGTGGGCATACGCATGGCGGACAGATTCGGGTCCCTGGAATCGGTCCGATTATCTCCCCCAGTTGGCACGGTAGCCGCTTTGCGTCAGGCGTTTTCTACAAGTATCCTACGGTCATGCATGTCAGCAGGGGGGTGTCTGGAACGCATCCATTACGCTGGCGTTGCCCGCCGGAGGCCAGCGTTTTGGAGTTATCTCTGCGACCAAGCGAAACATCGGCACATCCGGTCGGAAGTAAAAAATAGACTCGAACCCACTGGTCGCGGATCGCTTCATGGTTTAATTTCGTCTTGTGTGCAAGTGACCTCTTCATCTTTTACGGGTAGCCCTTCTAGCCTCACGGACGTGTCATATGGATCAGGACCGATCCCTGAGCATTGAGACGAAGCGAATCAAAGTCGGAACGACTTTTGATTTTGATCTGACCGATAAATTCGGGCGTGTGGTCCTCAAAGCAGGACGTACCTTCGACGAAGCGATACGCACGCGAATGCTGGCAGCAGGGGTTGAGACCGTAACCATCTCGGTCAAGCCCGACCAGGAAAGCAAGACGCGGCTTTTGTTGGATTGCTACGCACGCGAATCTGTGGTTGCACTTCAAAACACACTTGCCCAAACCGAACAGGGGCTGCAGACCTTCGTCGAAGAGACGCTCAAGAGCCGTCGCACCGAAAGCGATATATTGCGAAACCAACTTGACCGATTTGTAGGCGGTGTAGCTGACGATACCGCGACCGCTCTCGGTGTACTCGCAGGTCGCTGGAGTCTTGATCCTCAACAACCCGATGCATCAAAGCTCATTGCTCGTTCGACGCGTCTTGCTTGGTTAGCAATGATCACCGGCATGGAGATGGGACTGGAGCCCTCCGAACTGGTCTCTCTCGGGTTGGCCGGCCTATTGCATGATTGTGCATGGTTCATCCATCCCGAATGGAGAGACCCCGTTTTCCGCAGGGAGAGGCGCGAGGAATTCGTAGCCGCCTACCAGAGACATCCGGTCGAGAGCGTTGAGATGCTCCATTCGACGACAGGCTTGAGTCAGAACGTGCTTTACATGATTTCTCAACTGCATGAACAGAGCAATGGTTCTGGGTACCCTCGAGGATTGCGTGCTTCGCAAATTTTGCCAGCAGCTCGCATCCTCAATGTCGTTGATGCTTACCTCGAAATCGTCGACCCGACGTTTCGAAAAAATGGTATTGTCCCTGCCGACGCGCTTGCACAGATATGCTTCCAGGCGGTCCTGGGAGTATTTGATCGGGAAGCGGTCAGGTGCTTTGTAGACGCATTATCCGCATACCCTGTAGGTTCCGAGGTCAATCTAGATGACTCCCGGCGCGCCATAGTGATTCGCAGCAACCCTGGAAAACCCCTGGAGCCCGTTGTGAGATTGCTGGATGCCCCGAACGAAATTACCGATCTGCTAAATGCCAAAATTCGGATCGACGCACCGACCCCGGGTGGCCCCAGCCTTCGGCGACTACAACGCGAAAAAGAGATGAGTATTCCCTTTTGGGATGCCACTGCCCTGCTCGATCTAGAGGAATAATTCAGGGGGAGCATACTAGCCGCATGGGCCGAAACCTGAGATAACCAACGGCTTGCCGTCGGTCCTAAACCCTGCTTATCCGCGCCACGATGAAAAACTCGGAACCAGCAAACGACAGTCCGTCGCTGGACGAAAAAACGGAGCTGTGCCAGCAGTTGATCGGCTATCGTTTTCAAGATCCATCGTATGTTGCTTCGGCGCTCACGCATGCAAGCGTTGCCACCAGTCGCCGTCACTCCAACGAGCGCATGGAGTTCCTCGGCGATGCCATTTTGGGGATGGTCGTTTGCGAAAAAATTTTCCAAACTTACCCCGAGTATCTCGAAGGGGACCTGACCAAGATCAAATCCGTGGTCGTCTCGCGAAGAGTCTGTGCGAAGATATCGAAAAAACTGGGAATCGAAAGTTGCTTGCACGTAGGGCGAGGCATGATGCGGCACGGCATGCCCCGATCACTCTTGAGCGATGTATTTGAAGCATTGATCGCCGCCGTCTACTTGGATGGAGGTATGCAGGCGGCTCGCGAATTCATTCTCAATCATATGGATTCCGAGATCCGTCTGGCCGCCGAAGGGCAGAGCAGCGGCAACCACAAATCGCTTCTGCAACAAATGGCACAGGGGGAAATGAAGGGAACTCCCGTCTATCGATTGCTGGGCGAGAGCGGACCGGATCACAGCAAGTATTTCGAGATCGCCGCTGAAATTTCTGGCCGAAGGTTCTCACCAGCCTGGGGGCGGAACAAGAAAGAAGCTGAGCAACGAGCAGCAGGCAATGCAATCGCCGAGCTGCGAGGAGAAGAGCCACCCTTTGTCTCCAATCGATTCCTGGGGCAAGCCAAGGAATCGCACGAAAACGATTGATGACCTTTCCAGGTGTCTATTTGAGCGTCGACGACTTCTGCCGTGCGTTTCGTTCCACCTGAAAGAACTCGGAGTCGGACACCAGCTTGAGCGTTTGCACCAGCACATCCCAATCCTTGACCCGCTCTCGGTCTTGTGCGGTCAGCGAATTCTGTACGAGAAGACGAGCAGTAATACAATCCTTGGACTTGGCTCGTAGATCTGTCAATTGAATCTCAAGCGGTAACAAGGAATTCAGGTTGAGGAATTCGTTGAGTTGCAGTCTGAGCAACGGTGGTTTGTACGGAGGATAAATCGCACTTACCTGTACCGAGAGATTCGCAAACTCTGCATAAGCTGCTGCAGCATCCGGATGAAATGCATTCGCTGTCGTGAATCGATATCGCAGATTGCCGCTTTCCAGCAAGTAGCTCCCCTCGCTCTCAATCGGCTCTTTTGCAGAGGCCCAAGCTTGAATTTGCTCCTGGCTCAGTTGCGATTTGAGTTCGGCGACGCGCGACGCTAACGGACCAATGTCCAATCGACATCGACGTTGACTTTCAAAGTCAGCCAGTTCGATTTGTTGAGCCTGCAGATCGATCCGCATCATCCTTCGACGTCCATCATCCCAATCCACGATTCGATTCTGGAGGAATAATGTTTGCGTCGAAGCAACAGGTGGGCGTGATGTATCCACGTAAACATCGGTATCAATGCGAAACTCCGGCGGCATCATGGAGGTGGATTGTCCCAACGCACTTGATGACATGACTGCCCCGAAAATTGCTGCCAAAATCGAGACCCATGGATTGCTATGAGGAGTGAAAATCATGATTCGCACTGGTACCCTACAGGGAGTGAAACGCCGCGTCGATCGCGACATCTGCACCACGTTCATGAGGATGGAAACTCATCGCGATAAACTTTGCTAACAATCCGAGATAGATACCTTGAAACTTGGCTTCATCCATCGCCATCTTCGAAATGCCACTTGCAGGTGCTGTGAAATTCGAATGGTCTTTCGTGAACACCAAAGGCTCTCCATCGCCAATCTTGTACACCGAGACGATACATTTACAGCGTCCTTTGTATAGCGTTGGTCCATCGTGAAGTTGTAAATCCGACAACTCTACAGCGACCAAATACTGGGCATCCAATCTCTCTCCAAGTTTGACCATATCTAACGATCCCATGGGAAAATCTTTGGCGACCTGATCTACTTCCTGAACATCGACCATGGAAATCTTCTTCACATTCATCGCCATCAGCGCGCTCAATTGCCTTGATAAGATAGCGCTCGATGCATCGTTCTGAATGCCACTTGGCGTCGCAACTGCGACAGCAACCCGTTTTCCTTGCAAGTCTTTGAAATCGGGAGGCAGTTCGGTTCCGTACACCAATAGAGCGCCGAGAGTCATCAAGCGTGTGCAACCTGTCGTTGCGACTGCCGATATTATCAGCAACCACATCAACTGCCGACATGCGATCCATGAAATCACAGGTCTATTGATTTGAATTGGCATAGGGATTCCTTTCTCGCTCGCCAAGAGATCAGTTGCGTTTTTAGCAATCTCACCCGTGCGATGCTAGACGAATCACCCATTCCACGATGGAAACAGCCATTGCAATACATAGCCCCGATATGGCTGCTATCGAGAACCAACCGCCGCGGGATGTCCTCCCGAGTGCGCCCATTCCAATCATGATCGGGGCGCACAGCATGCTCAGACCGCACAACATGGTTCCACCAACATTGGCGCTCAAGGCTCCTTCGATGTTGCCATGCATGCAGTGAGCCCAAGACGTTGTCATCCCGCAACCTGGACATCGTATGCCGAACATCGCAACCATGGAACAGTCCGGCAATCCCAACTGCCGATGCGTACCGAAACCCTGAGTCGACGGCGTCAGCAAAGACGAAACAGCCAACACCGCCAATAACGCCATACCACCTCCTGCAATGACAAGCCTGTCCCGAAACATCAATTGACCCGGCGGGGCAATTTCGGCAGGAGGGAGAATATAGGAAGCGTTGGTTTCAGGAATTATCGGATTGGTGTTTCGGTGCACAGCTACAATCGCTATGGTTCACAGGAAGCGCAGGGGGCGATGGATCGCGAATGGAATCAGAACATGCCGTACGGAATGTATTTGTCTGCCGCTGGCGCCCACGTGCAAGGTCATCGGCTCGAGGTTCTCAGCCACAACTTGGCCAACGTGAATACTCCAGCGTTCAAACCTAGTTTAGCAGTCCTCCAAGCTCGACACAACAAAGCCATCGACGATGGAGAAGTATCGCCGGGCTCAGGTGGTCTGGCCGATATCGGTGGCGGGGTCCGAATCCAACCCAACGAAACACAGTTCGGGGTCGGTCCCATGGAAGCGACCGGCGGTAAAACCGATTTCGCAATCAACGATCCCAACTCCTTCTTCGTAATCCGTCGCGGCGACGAACAGTTCCTCACCCGAGCCGGCGGCTTTCTGTTCGATGCAGCAGGCAGGCTGACAACCCCCGCCGGAGATCAAGTCCTCGGCGCGGACAACAACCCGATCCAAATCGATCCATCCCAACCCTACGAAGTCAATTTCGACGGAACCATTCAACAGGAAGGGGCGCGGTTGATGCTGATGCTAGCCCGCCCCAGCGACCTAAACAACCTTACACGAGAGGGTGCGAATCTCTTCCGTGCACAAGGTGAAATCAACGACGTCCCTGTCGGAGATCGCAAGTTGGTTGCCGGTCATCTCGAAAAATCAGGGGTCAATCCGACAACCGCCATGATGGAACTGATCGAAGCATCCCGCGCATACGAGTCCAATCTGCGATTGATCCAACACCAAGACCAAGCCTACGGAAACCTCATCGGCCGGGTCCTGCGCGAGTAATCGGCACATATCCACTTTCGTATTTTTGGCGTCGATGGTTACGTAAACCAGTTCCTAACGTTTAAGGCAAAACCAAATGAGTGTGCAATCTCTCTACACGGCAGCGTCGGGCATGGAGGCCATGCAGACGAAGCTGGATGTCATCGCCAACAACCTGGCTAACATCAACACGACAGCATTCAAGCGAGACCGAGCAAACTTTGAAGACCTATTCTATCGCCAGAAGGTTTTCCCAGGTGTACTCGATGCGCAGCAGACGCCCACCCCAGTCGGAACCCAGGTCGGTTTCGGAACACGGATCCAGAGCACTCAAAAGGATCTGCGCCAAGGAGCCGTCGAACAGACAGGTCGCGACTTGGATATCGCCATCGAAGGAAAAGGCTTTCTCCAAGTTATCGACCCTGTGACGCAAAACATTCTGTACACGCGAAGTGGAAATCTCGACGTCAATGCAAACGGGCAGCTCGTCGTCGGTTCCGCCCAAACCGGCCGATTGGTCGAACCTGCAGTCACGATTCCGCAAGATGCAACATCGATCGTCATCAATTCCAACGGGCAAGTCCTCGTGCAACAGGTTGGTCAGCAACAGCTCGTTCCCCTGGCCGATCTGCAATTGGTGAACTTCATCAACCCCGATGGCCTTCTCAAGCTTGGGGAAAACCTCTACCAGATGACTGATGCCAGTGGACAGCCGATTCAGGGCCAGGCAGGTAGAGATGGTTTGGGAGTCATTCGCCAAGGAGCACTGGAGAAATCCAATGTCGAGCCCGTGAATGAATTGATCAGCCTGATCACGACCCAACGCGGCTTTGAACTGAACTCTCAAGCGATTCAAGCTGGAGACCAAATCCTCCAACAAATCGTGAATCTACGAAGGTTCTAATCCATGATTCGTAGCCCAGCGGTGCACGAGATTTTCGGGATCCTTATGCGGCGACTGCTGCAAGCTACCCTTGCCGCAATAGCCGTGTGCTACATCACTGTATCGATCTCCCGGGCAGGCGATGTCGATGAATCGATTGCACTCATGCTTCGAAGCGACAGCCAGATTGCTTCCAATGTCCTGCGCTTGCGCGATGTGTGCGATTTGAGCCAGTCCAATGAGACTGCTAAAGCTCTCGCCGATATTCCGCTTGCCCCCACGCCGCGCATCGGCACAACACAACTCTGGACGCGAGATGATGTCACGAAGGTGCTCTCGCTTCGCGGCATGGATCCGAAATCCATCCATTGGTCAGGAGCCGAAACAGTCCAGGTATCACGATCTCAGAGCGCCGCTGTTGCAAAGGCCTCGGCCAGCCAACCAGTCACACCGCTCGAGCCCCAGCGAGCCGATCACCGAGAGTTTTCTCCGGCATTCACAACTCCGGTCTCCCTATCTCAAGCGGAACGTGTCGTAACCTCAGCGATCGAATCCTATCTGCAACTCAAGTCGGGATCGCAAGGGAAATGGCGAATCAAACCGACCATCCCACCCCAACATGCGAACGCATTGTTGCAAAGAAGACAAATTGTCAGTGTCGCTGGCGGGCAAGAACCATGGGAAGGAAATCAGAAATTCGCTTTGCTCCTTCGCACGCCGGACGGTGAATGCATCATTGATATCGAAGCGGAGGTCCGATTGCAAGCGATGGTTGACGCGGCCAAGGGCCCACTTGCGCGGGGACGCATCCTGCAGGACACAGACCTAGTCTGGCTCTCTTTGCCACCCGCATCGAAGATCTCGCCAGACGACTGCATTCGCGATTTTGATCAACTCGTCGGAAAACAACTTCGCAAGTCGGTCAGTACCCAACAACCGATCCGCAACCAAGATGTTGGCGAACCCTTCGCAGTGCAGGCCGGCGAATCGGTAACGATTGCTGTGGTGGCGGGATCCATTCAAGTGGAGGCTCAGGGTCGCGCGATGGAATCCGGCGCAATCGATGAAACCATCCAAGTCGAAGTTCTTCCGCAAAAGAAGCGGGTCGCCGCTCGCATTGCAGCAGAGCGACGCGTCGAGGTGATCGCCGGAGGCGGTGGCATAACCGCAAACTAATCGATGTATCCCACACTCTACCCCCAAAGCAAGAGAGTCCAATCATGAAACACCTAGGCTCTTTATACCGAGGCCTTTGCGTTCTAACCGTTTTGATGATCAGCGGACTCATCGGATCCGATCTATGTCGCGCGCAAACGGGCAGTCTGTTTCAGGATGGACCTGCGGGACCAGTGGTCTCTATTCCCAATGGCGGCCAGGGAAGTCCTGCTACCGCCCCGGTGGTGCCGCCGGGTGCAGGCGCAGCGAACAACATCCCGTATGTTGGGCTCCCATTTGGCGGAGGCCCAGCATACGTCATGAACCCCAGCGGTGTCTCAGGCGGCAACTATTTTGTCCCTCCGTCACTTCAATCGTCCTACACCTACCAACCACCTGTTCCGAGCAGAGTCCTGAAAGTCAACGATATCGTTTCGATCCGGGTGGAAGAGATTGCTCAAATGATCGCACAGGGCAACACGACGTCGCGCAAGACCATGAACTTTGATGCAGTCCTTCAGGATTGGGTTCGATTGGTCGGTGTCGACACGATCAAGCCTAGTACGCAATCTAATGGTGATCCGCGAGCGCGATTCACAGAGAACGAGGTCTATCGCGGAGATTCGACTATGCGACTCGCCGAGCAAATGACCTTCAACATCGCAGCGCGTGTCGCAGATATCCAGCCCAATGGGAATGTCGTTCTGGAAGCACGAAAGACCATTGAGCAAACCGATAATCGGTTCGAGGCATCCCTCAGTGGTATTTGCCGCGCGGAAGATATCGGTCCGAATAATGTCGTGCTCAGTCGCCACATATACGACCTGAAGATCAATCGCCAAGACAGCGGACATGTTCGCGATGGTTACTCTCGCGGATGGCTTACCAAATGGTACGCGCGGATCAAGCCGTTCTGATCACTTTCCAAAAACAACCGGAATCATCTCAACTCTAGAAATCAGAGACTTTTCGGTAACTGTCATTTATGGACGATTGTCACGGAATTGGCGATGACATTGCGAACAGTTGCTCGCTAATTGCTTCATGATACTATCCGTGTCAAAGCTGCGGTCAACCGAATCCTTAGACCGATCGCCATGTAAACGATTCTCGAGTTGCTCAGCCAACGAGCGCCCCTGCTCGAGCAACGTCAGAAAATCGGCCTCCTGTTTCTTCTCCGATTCGCTGCGATGCAATTCCATGTAATGCTCTTTGAGCATCAGCGCATCGGATATCGCTTCCGATCCTGAATCTTTCCAACCTCGATGCTGCTGATCCTTCAATCGATCGAAGATTGCATCCATGGCAACCATGGATTCGACAATCGGTGGCACTTCGGAGGCAGCTACGAATTCGATTTGCATTTCATCCAGACTCTTCAGTGAAATGGGGGCCGCGTTCTCTACGGCGGAAATCAAACCGCGAAATCCAGGGTTGGTTCCAGCCTCTTTTAGGACCCTCATTCCTTCCACCGGAGTGAAATGACCGAGCGAAATGCAAACTGCGGCAGATGCAGTGGGACTTCGATGCCTACCATGATGGCAATGAATATAGACCGGACCGGGCAGATCCCTCACAGCCTTAGCCAGTTGCAGCAACCGGTCTTCGGAGATGCCGTCGTAACCATGGGGCAAGTGGACGTATCGCAGCCCCGCCGCTGCAGCTCCTTCCACATCCGGCTTGATCCCGTCCACACTGATCAACGTCTTGATTCCGAGGCGAGCCAACTCGTCAAAGGCGGGCTTGCCAGCTGGCATACCTCCAGACATAACCGTCGAGTGAACCCACATAGCGTTAGGCAGATTCTTGGAATCAACCCGCTTCACACCCGCTTGGACTTCCTGCTGCGCTCGGGCGGAGTCCGCAAGAAGTGACAAGCAAATAGCGACGCAAAATATGCACAGCCAGCGATTCCCAGGAAGGTGGCACGCTAAATCCTGCTCCCGAAATCTGCTCACATGGAGAGGAATTTTGCTTAGAAAATCGCTCATGTATATCGCACGCCGCGAAAAGAAAGCTCGAAGAATGGCGGTAGCAATCCATCGGCTCGCAATAAGCCTTCCATGGTCAACTCGATCCGAGCGACTTTGCCGGCATCATCCGTCCGCATGACGACGTATCCTTCCTTCTCGTATTCCTGCCACACCTCCTGCCACTGCGAGGCGATGTCGGCCCCAAATTTGGTATGGAAATAAGAAGTATCGAGATAACCCCGCTTCAATTGGAGAATCATCTCTCGAATCAACAACTGCAAAGGGCTCGGTCGGTAGGCCCGCCCCAACGGCAGACGACCTTGATCGAGAATCATCCCCAGATAACGATCCCACTCGGGTACATTCTGATAATGGACTCCCGAAGCATGCCCGAAACTAGCTATTCCTGTAGCGAGCAAGTCTGCTCCCGACCATAGATTATCGCGATAGGAGAAGTTCACTTTACTCGGATCTTTGATGACCGTGTACGCGCTGCTGATCGAGTAGCCATGTTCCTGAAACAACTCGAATGCGTAACGCAACCATTCCCGCTTGGTCGGCCAATCGGCAACAGGAGTTTCCCCCTGAGCCTCGAGGATACCTTTGGAGTAAACGGTATTGAACGGTAATTCCATTTGGTAAATCGTCACGCTGTCCGGAGAGAGTTCGATCGTCTTGCGGATATTCTCTTTCCAGTTCTCCCAGGTTTCACCCACCATCCCAGAGATGAGGTCGATATTGACATTCGGAAATCCGGCGGCTTGGATCCATTCCCATGCGCGATAAACCTCTTTGGACAGATGCGCTCGCCCGTTTTCCTCGAGAATCGCATCCGAAAAATTCTCAACGCCCAAGCTGAGGCGTGTCACCCCTAGCTCGCGTAGGGTCTGCACCTTCGCCTCACTCAATGTTCCAGGTTCGCACTCAAAGGTGACCTCTTCCGCCCCGTTCCAGGTCACATGCTCATGCAACCGCTCCATCAGGGAACGCAGTTGCTTGACCGAGAGAAAACTCGGCGTGCCACCACCGAAGTAAACAAATTGGAACTGCCGCCCACTCATAATCGGTTGCTCGGCAACCCGCGATATCTCGCTGCTCAACGCGGAAACATATCGCTCGATTTGGTCCGCGTTGACGTTGGTGAAAACCTTGAAGTAGCAGAACTTGCAACGCTTGCGACAGAAGGGGATATGCAGATAGAGACCCATCGGGGGAGTCTGTCCGTCGCATGCGATCGGCGCCTTGGCAAACGCCTGCTCGATCTCCGAGATCGCGTCCGCAGTCCACTGCGAATACGGCGGGTAATTGGAGATGAAGTAGCTTCCGACTTCCGTTTTTGTTGTCTGAGTTGACATAAATTAGCCAGCATTCGAGGTCGAGATCCTTACCTAATGTACCTAGAGAACGCCAATGTTGCACCTGCTCACAAACGACCTTGGAAATTCTTGCCGTTTTTGTTAAAGCCGATGTTGGAAGACCGCGTTTGGATAATCCCGAAACTCGAGCAGGAGCCGATCATGATCACATCTCTCGATATCAGCACCAGCGCGTTGGTGGCGCAGCGAGCACGATTGGACACCATCTCAGGCAACATCGCCAACATGTCGACGATGAAGAACGAGGATGGGGAAAACAAACCCTACCAACCGAGATTTGTGGTCTTTGAAACCGACGCAGAGAAGTCGCAAAACGGCGCGTCGGGAGTCAAAGTATCGAAGGTAGAAACCGACGAAGTCGAACCCTTGTACCGCTACCAACCGGACCACCCGCTTGCGATCACCGAAGGGAAATGGAAGGGGTATGTTGCCTACCCGAACATCGACATGAACGAGCAGTTCGTCGATGCGTTGGAAGCATCTCGAGCGTACGAGGCGAACGTCGGGATCATCGAAGTGACCAAGGGGATGTCTCGCCAAACACTGAGCATCCTCGCTTAATCGCTTGAGGCAGACAAATCAACGGCATGGATATCAGCAACTCAAGTTTGTTCCAGCGACATTCGGACCATGTGTCCGATTTGATGCGTCGGGTTGCGGATCATCGCCAAGCCGAGACGGGAGAAGTCACCGAGGGAGCTAATCCTTTCGCTTCCCTCTTGATGCAAGGGATCTCGCAAGTCAACGACAGCCAACTCGACTCCCAAGACAAAATGGAACTGTTGCTCTCCGGTGGCGATGTCAACCAAGCGGAAGTCTTCACCAGTATTCAGAAAGCAGACATGTCGTTTCGATTATTGGTTCAAATTCGAAACAAACTGCTGCAGGCGTTTGAGGAACTCAATGCGATTCGAGTTTAGTTCATGAATCAGCTCACACAGCTCTTTCGACAAATTCAGGCCATCGTCGCCGGGATGAATGCGCAGTCCCGGGTGATGGCGGTTTTGATGCTCGGAGCGATCTTGGTGGGGGGCGGTTTCCTTATCCAAGGGTATTCCGGTGCGACCGCTTCGATGGAATATGTTTTCGGAGGCCAAAGTTTCAGCAACGACGAACTGGATCAAATGGAGTTGGCGCTCAGTTCCGCAAGCTTGCGCAATTACGAACGCGTTGGAAATCGCATCCGCGTACCAAGCGCCACCAAGGACACATACCTGAAAGCATTGCTCGATGCCAAGGCGATGCCGGAACGCTTGGGAAGCGCGATGGACAAGGCGCTCAGCAGTGGAAACATTTTGGAATCGATGTCTGTAACCCAGATGCGGCACCGCAATGCCAAAATCAAGGATATGCAAACCGCTCTTCGCAATTTTCCATTTATCAAAGAAGCGTTGATTACTTACGACGAACGGACCGAGGGATTCTCCTCCTCAAAGAAAAAGTCCGCGAGCGTCGCGATCATGCCGCGAGGAAGCGCTGAACTGACCGCTTCCCAAAAACGAAGCATCATCACCTACATTCAAAAATCATTTCCGGATCTCCCAAGTTCCAATATCGGTTTGATCGACATGAGGACCGGAGAGTTGGAAGTAGGGAACGACGATCCCGAAGCGATGGCCCATGACCAATATCTCAAGACCAAGGCATTTCACGAACAGCAACTCAAGAGCAAAGCCACCGAATTGCTCGCGGCCTACGGCGATGTTCAGGTGGCTGTCAATGTGGAACTCGACAATACCTTGGCGGAGGAAACCGAGGAACTGAAGTACAACGATAAACCCACAACCGTCCAGTCATCGACGACGAAGAAGGACTCCGAGTCCCAGCGCGCGAATTCCAACGGTCGCCCCGGCACAGAACCCAATGCTCTCGCGAATCGAGGAGCATCCCTTGCCGCAGCAGATCAGTCGAGCAAAACCAAGGAACAAACCGAAACCGAACGACGGATCACCGGCAATACTTTGGTCAGCAGCAAACGGGTTGGGCTAAAAGTCAACTATGCGATGATTTCGGTTTCGATTCCTGTTTCCTACTACCAAAAGGCTTATCTGCACGGTTGGCAACTTCGCAATCCGGACCAAAAGCCATCCGATGCCCCACCTCCCAAAGAATCTGACCTTACGCAGATCCGAACCGATACGGCGAATAGTGTGAAACTGAAACTCAACGGGATTCTCGACAAGCTGGCAGCGGGCGAAGAAACCGTTCCGCGAGTCACCGTCACGGAGCATCTGGATCTTGCGGACCCCCTTCCTCCGGAGCCCTCGTATTTGGAGACCTCGATGACATGGCTCTCTCAGTCATGGCAGACCCTTGCGTTGCTTGGATTGGCTGCTGCTGCGTTGATCTCGTTGAGATCTTTTGCGAAGTCAACTCCGGCAGGTTCGGACGCGGCCTTCGAACGCGGTTTCGATATCCCGCTCGATGACGGAATCGATTTGGAACTCACAAGCTTGACAGACGACGAACCGACGACATCCAGCAAAGGAGATGACCGGGACGATCCGACGGTCCAGTTCCGAACTACGGGAGCGGAGCTCAAGCAGGATCTGACATCGCTCGTTCGAACCAACCCGGACGCAGCGGCAACACTGCTCCGCAATTGGATCAGCGAGAGCTAAGAGATTGACCGAAACCAATAGGCCATGTGATTTATCAGCCGCAGTTCAAGGAGCATTCAGTGGCTTGCGGTCGATGGTCCAACTCCAACGATGGAGATTGCGCGAATCCGCGTAGCGAGCTGCGGAACCTGAAGCACCCAGGACCACCACAATGGTCTGAACACCCTCGCGATCGCTCATGGAGACCAGGCACTCACCTGCGGCATCTGTTGTTCCGGTTTTGATGCCTGCATAGCCTCCGACGTCCAGGAGACGGTTCGAGTTTCTCCAAATCAATCGGCGTTGGTATCCCTCCTGGCCTTTCGCAACGCACTCGTATCTGCGAGTTGCAATCACCTCCCGTACAAATGGATGCTGTATCAGCTCGCGGGATACGATGATGAGATCCTCGCAGGAGCTTTTGTGTTCCGGGTGGGTCATACCGTGCGGATTTCGGAACGATGTCTTATTCATACCTAAACGTTTTGCTTCTTCATTCATCGCGTTGACAAAGAATTTTAGCGGGTCGACATTCGCTTCGATCGCACCCTTTCGGCGACCGTGCCATTCCGCCAACGCAACGCCAGCATCGTTCCCCGATGGCAACATCAATCCATACATCGCATCGCGTATGGAAATCGACTCCCCGGCCCGAATGGTGGTCGAAGAACCCACTGTATAGTCCGCACGCTTGGAAAACGTGATGGTTTCCTGCAACAGATTCGGTTCGTTGCTCACTTCCTGGGCGATCAGTAGGGCGGTCATGATTTTTGTGGTGCTTGCTATGTCCATCGATTCGTCTTGGCGATGGCCTGCGAGAATTTTCCCAGAGCTTGAATCGGCGATTGCCCAAGCTTTGCACGATACGATAGGTATCCCGCTTGGAGTGTCAGCGGGTTCGGGCTCCTTGAGTTCCTCCACGGTCGACTCTGGAGAATCATTCAATCGAATCTCTCCCAGTTTTGCCCACATGGCTTGATCAACGACACCCGTTTCCGCTAGCCCTTGTTCGCGGCGAAACCGCATCACGGCTTGTTCGGTCATTCCACCGAAATCGCCATCCACGCTTAGTTTGGGTGACGGGAGCAGACGTTGGTTGAGGGCGGCTTGCAGGGCTTCTACAAGAGGGCCGTTTGCTCCGAGCTTGAGCGTTTGCCCTGGCGCGGAATCTTGCGGGATCGGATGGAAGTATTCGTATGCAGTTTCCGCGATTCGGCCGCAGAGAATCTCTGCGGCGTTGTCGTCTCCCCAACTCTTGTCCTCGTTTTCGCTGGTCAAGCAGACCATTGCAATCCAACCGCTTGGCGTTTGAAACAACCCGGCATCGGTCCGGGACTCGTTGACCGCGCCCGTTTTATGATACCCTTTTACATCCTTCGGCAGGAAGCGAAGCAGTTTCGTTTTGTCGTCGCAACTGAGAAGATGATCGAGCATGCGTTTCGAAGCGGACTCAGAAACGAGTTTGCTCGCATGCAACTGTTCCAGGAGCGTGAGCATGTCGGATGCCGTGGTGCTCCCGAGTCCATACTTCTGACTTCGTTCGACCGCGATCGAGGTATCTCGTCGAAAGACCTTGGAGTGAACTTGCGTTTCGGGGATCCCCAGTTCGGTCATCGTCCTACCGACATTGGCGAGCCCCACATGATCGAGAACCAGATTGGTTGCAGTATTGTCCGAGTAAGTGATCATCAAGTGGGCAGCGGTCTCGAGGGGCAACACCGTTCCACTCGCGAAATGCTCGGTCAAGATACCGGAACCCGGTACTTTATCTTCGTCGCGCAGGGGTACCATGAGGTCGCGAGCGAGCTTCCCTGCCTCCACCTGCTTGTAGTATTCGACCAGTATCGGAAACTTGATGAGACTCGCGGTTGGCACGACCTCTTTTTCACGGTGGAAAAATGTTTCGCCTGTTTCCAGATGCTTGATAGCCACCGAGACTTTTCCCGGATGTTTCTCGATCCATGGCCGCAACCGATCTGCAAGATCCTGGGCGAGGATGTGGGACGAAGAAAATCCTAAGAAGATGCTGATAATGAGTGAGCGAACCGCAAGTCGTGCGGCAAATTGAGTGGTGTTGCGGAACATCATCGGAGTCGGGATCGGTGAAAAAAGTAGGGAATGCCAAGAGCGATCAGGAGCAGGCCCATCACTCCTTCGACGGGTTGTTCCTGAACGATACTTACAATAAACCAAGCGTAAGCGATGAGGTATAAGATTGGAGTCCAAGGGTACCAGGGAGTTCGAAATGGACGTGCGTGCTCCGGTTGCTTGCGACGCAGCACGATTAGGGCAGCGATGGCCGCGGTGTAAAATAGGCTTGCAGCAAACACGATGCAGTCTGTCAAAAGATCAAAGATAGTTCGTTTTTCAAAGTAGTTGGTGAACTGAATGAGCAATGCGGAACCGATCACCATCACGCAGGCCATGGCACCCTGGAAGAGGATGGCGACCATCGGCGTCCGGTAACGGGGATGGAGGCCGCCGAAAAATCCAGGCAACAGACCGTCGCGCCCCATGGCATAAGTAACGCGGGGACTCGTCAGAAGGTTGCTGTTGATGGTTCCGAGAGTGCTCAACACCAACCCAACGGACATCATCGATCCTGCCCAAGAGCCAAGCAAGCGAGTGAGCAGTATCTCTGCGACATGTTCTCGATTTTCGGGTATCACCATCTCGGAGATCGGAACAACTAGGTGATAGGCCAGTGTTGCGCTCATGTACAAGAGCCCAAGCAGACCGATACCTCCGAGAAGTGCGAGAGGCAAGTTGCGGCCTGGGTTTTTTACTTCCTCGGCGATGGGCACCACGCCTTCCCAACCGTTGAAGGCCCACATCACTGCCAATAGAACTGCGGCGACTTGGGAGGAAACAGAAGGTTGCTCCGGGGTAATGGATTCGGATACAAGGCTGAATTGGATCGCTGGTTTTCCAACGATTGTCAGGATCCAGGGCAAAAGAGCGATGGTGAGAACCAACCCACACTTGACGATGGTAGTCAAGGCTTGGAGACGAGCGCCCCAAAGGACCCCCAGCACGTTAAACCATGCGATGGCTAGGATGACAACCAAGGCCAGGGGTACTATGTCCCATGGAGTCGTTCTCCAACCAAGGATACGAAACAAAGACGAGACACACACGACGGCCAATGCACCTGTGGACGCTGGGCGTGCGAATAGGAACTCTTGCCAGCCGAAAAGGAATGCGGGCAAGGGGCCATACGCTTCGCGCAGATAAACATAGAGTCCGCCGGAACGAGGGTGCATGGCGGATAGTTCGGCAAGGCACAACCCACCTAGGATGCATAGCACGGTCCCTGCCATCCAGACCGAGAAGATCAGGGGAAACGATCCTGCGTCCGCTGCGATGCGTCCGGGCTTGACGAATATGCCCGATCCGATCGTGTTTCCAACGACGATTGCGATCGCCATCCACAATCCCAAGACGCGTGGCAGGCTAGTCGATCTGGATGGTTCGTTTGCCACGAGAGAGTCGCTTATCTCCAGATGTCCCGATCCAGCATTCGGAAATTGATTGCTTCCTCGATGTGGTTGGGTTCGATATTGGGCGATTGCTCAAGATCGGCGATGGTTCGAGCGACCCGAATGATTTTGTCGTGAGCTCGAGCCGACAGTCCCATCTCGCTGACTGCAGCTCTCATGCGTTGCGTTTGTATCGTGCCGAGCGGGCACCACTGACGCAGTTCCCGACTTGACATTTGGGCGTTGGTGCGAGTTTTGGAGTCGGCGAACCGCTCACGTTGGAGTTGGCGTGCTGAGGTGACTTGTTCGCGCATCTGAGCACTGCTGGTACCTGGCGGTCCGTTAGATAGTTCCTCGAACGGGACTGCTGGAACTTCAATATGGATATCGATGCGATCGAGAAGTGGGCCTGAAATGCGAGACATGTACCTTTCGATTTGCTGGGGCGAGCAATTGCAACTGCGACGCGGATCGGTTCGGTAACCGCAAGGGCATGGATTCAAAGCGGCCACCAGCATGAAGTCGGCCGGGAACGTCGTGCTGCGCATCGCGCGGGAGATCGTCACGACGCGATCTTCGAGCGGTTGGCGCATCACCTCGAGGGTCTTGCGATTGAACTCGGGCAACT
>CAYXFO010000003.1:0-35101 GCA_964464255.1 uncultured Pirellula sp. | reverse complement strand
CGGTTTCCGTCGACGAAGTATCTGTACAGCAGATTCGTACCTTGCCGGATGCCAATGCGAGTCGATCGGGCGATGCGAAAGCGAGGGGATTGCTCAGGGACCTCGATCCATAGAGAGTCGTGTTGGACCAGATCGATGCCGTCATGCGGACGATGAAGACCGAATGCTTGGCAGAGCTTGCCCGGTCCATTGGTCAGCTCGACCGGATCCGAGACCCCTCGATGCCTGAGCATAGGATTGACCCCTTCGATCGGTTCGATCGCACGGATAAGAACGGCGGCGCCGCGGCCTTCGATTTCACTGACGACATTCATGCACCAACAGGAGTGGATGCAATAGACATAGAGCGTGCCGGGCTGAGCGAACATAGAACGATTCTTGTTGGTCAACCCTCGGGCTGCATGACACGCGGGATCGTTGCGCCATAGGTAGGCTTCCACCTCGACGATCCAACCCGACAATCGTCCCGCGTCCGATTCATGGACGAAATGTTTGCCGAGAAGGCTCTTTGCGAGGCGAATCGTTGGCTGGGAGTAGAACGTGCGATCAAGACGCATGATAGTGCGTTTCGCTCTATGGAAACTTCGGGGGCCGTTTTTGCTGGAATGCATTGAGCCCTTCGACGGCCGCCTCGGTGCTGCAGGCGGTTGCCATGACGGCGGCACCGGTGGCTAAATGCATAAGGAGATTTTCGCCGATCATTTCATTGAGCAGACGTTTGGTGATTTGCACGCTTTCCTGTGCGCCGACAGCGATGTGTTTGGCCCATTCGTTGGCATTCGCCCAAACCAAATCCGAAGCGACCAATCGATGGACCAAGTGAAGGCGATGCGCCTCGTCGCCGTCGATCGATTCGTTGCCCAAGAGAATTCTCGCCGCGATCGAACCTCCACATCGAAACGTCAGTAGGGGAGCGACCATTCCGGACACCAATCCAAAGCGAGGTGCTGGGGCGGCAAACGAAGATTTCTTCGTGGCGACGACCAGATCGCTGGCAAGAACGAGTGCAAGCCCCATGCCAACTGCAGCGCCGTCGACAGCCGCGATAATCGGTTTGGGGCAACGGAGCATCGCTTCGATCAGTTCTTGAATCTCTTCCGCAATGTCTCGCCACATCTCCAAGGCGTCGAGATCTTGGCTGGTCGCTTGCCATTCTTTGAGATGAACGCCCGAACAAAAGGTTGCACCGGTGGCCGACAAAATGACGGCGCGAACCGATTTATCTCGCTGGAAGTCCGAGAAAGCATCGATCAACTGCTGGATCATTTCCCGCGACAGGGCGTTATGTGTCGCGGGTGCATCGATCAGAATGGTGCCGCTGGGTGCAACCTTCTGAAGCCGGATCATGGCTGGCGCAGTCCGAGTTGCTTTTGGAGATTTGAAAACCAAGCACCTGGGATTTGGTTTGCTTCCCCGTTGGCGATACTGCGAACTGCCGTGGTATTCGGCGCGGCAGCGAATCGTCCGAGCAACTCTTCTTCGTTCGGAAAGAAAGAATTGACTTTCACGACGTAATAAATTTCCTTGGCAGCATCGGGTACCACGATGGTTTCGCCAACTTGAGCGTTGAAAACTTTCTCCATGAACGCGTTGTCGATCGATTGCATTCCTTCTACATTGCTCAATCGCAGTCGATCCATATTTGCGAACATTGCATTGAACCAAGTGAATGGCGTGGGTCGAACAACGAGGGCTCGTTGGTTTTCATCATCGAGTGTTTCCGCAACGGAGGATGTTCCCACACGAGATACGATTTCCCGAGCTTTGGCTTCCGCCAACTCACTCGCACGCTGTAGTGCCCATAGTTTTTTGACATCTTCCTTGGCAGCTTCGAACGTTGGCGTAGAAGCGACGTCATGTTGCACCTTCCAGAAAAGGAAGAGGTCGTTGGTAAACGATGCGCTTGTCAGTGGAGTATACAAGTTGCCAGGTGAATCACTCTCATACGGATCGGGTGGAATCGTCGTCAGACGAAAGAACTCCAACTGGTCCATCCTTGCTGCTCTCGAGATGCGGGATTGTCCGATCGGCAAAGCTAAAACCGAGCGAGCGTCTACCAAGCCGGTTCGTCCATATTGAAAGCCGTACTGATCGGCAACTTGCTGCAGATTGAGTGATTCAGGGGCAACGGCATTCTTGTCTTTTTCCTGAACGGCTCGTTCGTATGCGCGAAGGCTGACCGAGTAGATCTCCATGCGATCTCGTATTTCTGTGATACGTTGATTGATCAGCTTGCCTGCTTCACCAGCAGCCAGTTGGCGAGCGACCGTATCCTTAACTTCCTCAAAAGTTTGAATGCGAATTTTGGGGAGTGCTGGATCGACGGTTGCTGGTTCCGTTGCTGTTGGTTCCGTTGCCGGATTCTGAGTTGTCGGCTCGATCGTCACGGGCTCGCCAGCGGGTGGGTCTTGGAAGCTGACCAGTTTCGCCCCGTTTTGATTTTGTTTCGGAAGAAACGAAGAGGTTGGTGGCGGGGCGGGAGGATCCTGCGAGGGATTCTCTAACGTGGGTGGTCGATTGGTATCGGAGGGTTGTTCGCCACCTGCGGGCATCGGTGGCTGCGACTCAGGTGTAGGGTTTTCCGGCGCGGGGGTGGTATCGGGTACACGGAATTGATTCTCTTTCAACAAGCGCTCGTATTCCGCCCTGAGGACATCTTCTGGAATCTTTCCTTTTTCTTCTTCCACGACCTGGAGGAAGTTGACGGTCAAGAACTCGAAGTCCGCTTTTGGGGGAATCATGAAGGCGGGTTGTGTTTGGACCTCGACTTCGATTTGCGAAACGGATTTACCTTCATCGAACAGGGCTCGCAATTCGCGGTCGGAAGGTTCGGCGGTGACCGCTTCTTTGAAGTCACGAACAAATACCGGATAGGCCTCGATCGTCGCTGCGCGATTGAAGCGTTGAAAGTATTGCCAGTTCTTGCTCGGCGGAGTGAGGATCGCCATCGGGAGCGCCATCGGGAAACCCTGGGTGTTATCGCGGCCCTCGAATCGCATCGCGGAGTCGGACAACCGCAGAACCGCATACTGAGCGAGTTCTTCTTTCATGAGTCGATTGAAATCGAGCAAAGTCATTCGTCCGCCAGAGACTTCGCGGAGACTTTTTTGGATTTGCTCCCCGCTGAGTTTCCCATCGACGAAGCGGGTCAAAAAAGTCTTGACCGATTGTTCATCGAAATGGATCCCTAATCGCTTTGCTTCTTCCACGAATAGCTTGCGTCGTATGATGACATTGGGATCTCGGGTTTCGGGAGTGATGCCCAGGTTGCCAAAGTCGGAGCCAGGGGCGGCTGGGACTTGGGGAAATCCACCTTTTTCCCTGACATCAAAAGCCAGTTTTCGTAGGAATGTGTTGGCGATCGCGAGTTGCGTTAGTTCTGATTCGACTTGTTCTTGAGTGATCGACCCGCCGGACCAGGAAGCGGCCACTGCCCCGGCGCCTGGCCGCGTACCTCGACTGTATCCCGAGAAGGACTCGAGCATGGGCGCAACGACGAAGGCGAGAATCGCGATCAAGACGGCACCGGCCATCCAAAGCCGCTGGTTCTTGCGAAATATGGAAAATGGACTGGCCATGTCGGGATAGTTCCTTGAATCGCTCTCGGGAAGGTGGAAACCCAAGATTGTAGGTTTTCCCCCATCGCACGCAATCTCAGTGTCAGAGGTAGGGGGACTTGACAACTGGCCAAGTTCCCGATCACAACGTCAGGCGGTTCGTTTGGGGAAGTCCGGCCTATGTGAGGCTTCCGTATCACCTACACCGATTGCGAAACTCAATGAGCGAAAAGAAATCTCTCGTCATCGTCGAATCGCCTGCAAAAGCGAAAACGATCTCGAAATACTTAGGAAGTCGTTTCCAGGTCGAAGCTTCGATCGGGCACATTCGCGATCTGCCTGGGGGGTCCAAAGAGATACCGGCCGAGTACAAATCGGAACCCTGGGCGAACCTGGGAGTGAACGTCGATTCGGGCTTCGAACCGCTCTATGTCATCCCGGCGGACAAGAAAAAACACGTCAGTTTTCTGAAATCTGCCCTCAAAGATGCCAAAGATCTCTATCTGGCGACGGACGAAGACCGGGAAGGAGAGGCGATCTCCTGGCACCTTCGCGAGGTTCTCAAGCCCAAAGTGCCGGTCCACCGCATGGTGTTCCATGAGATCACCAAGGAAGCGATTCAGGGGGCATTGCAATCGACTCGCCAGATCGACGAAGGGCTCGTCAAAGCCCAAGAAACGCGGCGCATTCTGGACCGATTATATGGTTACGACGTCTCGCCCCTTCTGTGGAAAAAGGTTCGACCTGGGCTTTCTGCAGGACGGGTCCAAAGTGTTGCGGTCCGACTGATCGTCGAGCGCGAACGGGATCGGATGGCATTCCACAGCGCGACCTACTTCGATCTCGAAGCCCACCTCAAAACCCGATCTGGCGAAAACTTCAGTGCGATGTTGGTTTCGGTCGGTGGTCGCCGCGTCCCATCGGGCAAGGATTTCGACCCTGCTACCGGAAAACTCAAGGATCCCACTCTGTTGCTTCTCAATGAGAGTGCGGCAGCAGGCTTGCGCGATCGATTGAGAACATTGCCGTTCGTTGTGAAGAACATCGAGGTCAAACCCTACACCGAGCGACCCAAGGCACCCTTTACCACGAGCACGCTGCAACAGGAAGCCAATCGCAAGCTCGGCATGACGGCCCGCGATGCGATGCGGGTCGCGCAAAGCCTCTACGAAAATGGATACATCACGTACATGCGTACCGACTCGACCACGCTCAGCAAGGAGGCGGTGGGCGCAGCGCGGGAACTGGTGCGTTCGCAATACGGCCCCGAGTTTCTCTACGCCAGCGAACGGACCTACGCGACCAAAGTCAAAAACGCGCAGGAAGCTCACGAAGCGATTCGGCCCGCAGGGCATCCATTCCAAGTCCCCGAAACGCTGCGCCGCGAACTCAACTACGATCAATTCCGATTGTTCGATTTGATTTGGAAGCGGACGATCGCTTCACAGATGGCCGATGCCCGCAAGCAACGGGTCGTGATGACGATCGAAGCGGGAGATGCCGTCTTTCAAGCGACCGGTACCTCGATCGAGTTCGAAGGCTTCCTTCGCGCTTACGTGGAAGGGAGCGACGATCCCGCAGCGGAACTCGCGGAGAAAGAGCGATTGCTTCCCACGGTCCAAATCAATGAGGGTCTCGATCTCAAGAAACTTGAGAGCCTTTCGCACACGACGCAACCGCCCGCGCGGTTCACCGAAGCGTCACTCACTCAAGCCCTCGAAGAACGGGGTATCGGAAGGCCGAGCACTTATGCTGCGATCATCGATACCATCCTGCGTCGCGATTATGTATTCAAGAAAGGAAATGCGCTCGTTCCAAGTTGGACGGCATTCGCGGTCATTCGACTCATGGAGGATCACTTCTCATCCCTCGTCGACTATCAATTCACGGCGGAGATGGAAGATTACCTAGATCAAATCAGCCGCAACGAGCGTGAAAACCTGGATTACCTGCAAGAGTTTTATTTCGGCGAAGCCGCCAAGGATAGTAGTGCCGCGCCCGGTGGCATCGGACTCAAACCCCTTTTGGAACAGAAGGTCGCTGAAATCGACCCTCGGATCGCATGCTCCTATCCGCTGCAGGAGTCATCGACAGACGAGATCTCCCCTGATTCGCCACCGGTCGTAGTCCGTATCGGTCGCTACGGTCCCTATATCGAACGAGGTGATAAGCGTGCCAGTATCCCCGATGACATGCCTCCGGATGAATTGACCTTATCTGTCGCGCTTGAGCTTCTCGAGAAACAGGAACGGGGCGAACAACCCTTGGGCTTCCACCCCGAACTCAACAAACCGATCTTTGTCAAACAAGGTCGCTTCGGCCCGTATGTGCAGATGGGAACAGCGGACGATGAGGAGAAGAAGAATGCATCGCTACCCAAGGGAGTCTCAGCGGATAGCATCACACTTGAACTCGCAGTCAAACTGCTCAGTCTGCCGCGGAATCTCGGCAACCATCCAGACGATGGCGAGCCAGTGATTGCGACTCAAGGCCGCTTTGGTCCCTTCATCAAACACGGTAATGATTCCCGCTCTTTGGGACCAGGGCAGGATTTGCTCGAGATCACGTTGGAAGAAGCCCTCGCGATCCTTGCCCAGCCCAAAGCAGTGCGAGGAAAGGGTCGAGGCGTTGCCGCACCCCCTTTGAAATCACTGGATCCATCGCCCGTCACCGGCAAGCCGATCGAGCTTCGGGATGGACGATATGGGTTGTATGTGACCGATGGGGAAACCAACGCCTCCCTTCCCAAGGACATGACTGCCGAAGAATTGTCGTTTGAACAAGCAATTTCGCTTCTCGAAGCCCGCGCTGCAGCGGGACCCTCCAAGAAGAAGGGTGCCCGAGGCAGCAAGAAGAGTGCTCCCAAAGCAGCGAAGAAAGCTGCTAAGAAGACGACTACCAAAAGTTCATCGGCAAAGAAAGCGACCAAGAAATCCTCTTCAAAGAAATCGGGGATGTAACCCTATGATTTTTTTGTAGGCCCTTTGCGTGCCCTCTGCATGGCCCATGCTGTGAACGAAACGCTCGAAATCCAAATCGCAAATCACAATGTCGCTCGACTCGACAGCGTCATCAGCCAGTTCGTTCGTTCGCTTCCCAACGATTCGAGTTCCGGTGACTCTCTTCCCGCGTCCATTCACTTCACGGGCGCATCGGGCCAAGATTATTTTGGGGCCGGTTTGAATGATCTGACCTCGATCTTGGTCTCAGGCAACGTAGGAAAGTTTGCGTTCTGCGGCATGGATAACTGCGAATGCACACTCGAGGGAAATGCAGGTGATTACTTCGGGCACTCCCTCGCGTCGGGGCTGCTGATTTGCCAAGGCTCGGTAGCCGCTGGCGTCGGTGCCATGGCCCGTAGCGGCTTGGTGGCGGTCTACGGAACAGCAGGCGATCGGGCCGCGGTCTCGCTCCGAGGTGCCGATGTTCTCATCCGGGGCAACGCGGGAACGCTTGCGGGCCTTGATATGAGACAGGGAACGTTGATCATCGGCGGTTTTGCTGGAGAGGGTCTCGGAACGGGAATGCGAGGTGGCGTGATTTTCTTGCGCGGCGACGCACCCAACATAAGCAAAGACATCGAAGAACATCGACTTCGAGAACCCGATCGACTCAAGCTCGGTCTGCTTCTGCTGAAGGCAGGCATCAAGACAGCCGTGGGGAAAGAATTCCGCGTGTTTCGTCCTCGAACGGAGTCGACATGATGACTCAAGAGCCTCGGCCGATAGCCCAGCGTATGGAGAACGCGTTTCCTGAGGCAATGAACGCGAAGCTCTTCAGCAGATTCATGGTCGACGCAACCGTCAACGATCAGATTCTCCAGTCCCTCTCTCAGGCTCAAAGAGATTTCGGATTCGGGCTCTATGGATCGAACACTGGAGGTGCTCTGAACGAGATTGTACCTGTATATGTCGATGAGCCTTTGCAGCCGAAGCGTATGCGGGATGCGAAATGCATTGAGTTTCAGTTCCTGCCGTCCATCTCACAGCGAAAACGGCACGGGATGTGGCGAGGGGATTGGAAACCGACGCTCCCGCCCGACCTCGATCACGCCAAGCGTACTGCAGATCGAGTCGAACTGGCTCGCCGCACCAACGCTCGACCCGATGCCTTGATTGGTGCAGCGGTAGCCGCGGCCAACGTTGCACAGGATGTTCGCTTCTTCATCGATTGCGGTTTCGATTATGTCTGCTTGATCATCGACGGATGCTATGAGCCAGGCCCGGGCCAAAGAATTTCTATCGCCCCGTGCAACGAGACGATCCAGATCGCAAGAACTGTTCGAGATCAATCTCATGGCCGCAGTTTCGGAATCCGAGTCGCAGCCCACGGCTCGCCTAGGCAAATCGCGGAATGGTTGCGCGATGGCATCGACGCGGTAGCCATCGACGCATGGGTCCAAGATCGAGCACCGGCAACTAATGCTGCTGCGCCAGTCGAATCCTTCGGCGGAATTTTGATCGAGTCTGCCCGCACCGCGCCTGGCAACGCAGCTTGGCTGTACAGCAGCATTCGCGATTTCTACGCGGAACTACGAAGCGAGCAAAGCTTCTTCGCCGGCTGATTTGAAGTTGCGCTTTTCGCTTCTATCTCAACCCGAAACGTAAGTGAGGGATAGATTTAAGTCGCTCGCGACTGCCTGCAGTCACTCTGCTCGCCAAGCGCGGAAAAAAGAAAGGGACTCGGGATTGGCAAGCGCTCCCGAGTTTCCCAACTCCATTCCGCAGATCGCATTGCGAACCGCGATCTCTGACAGTTTGCCGCTGATGGTTCGCGGCAGGTCCGGAGCCTCTTGGATGATCGCCGGAACATGCCGTGGTGAGCATCGCTGCCGCAGCGCTGTGCGAAGCTCGGCCTGCAATGCTTCGGTCAAAGACTTTCCTGGCACCATACGCACGAACAAAACGATCTTCTCATCCCCATCCTGCTTGAGGCATGTGGCGAGCGCCTCGGCGATGTCGGGAAAGGTCTCGACTTGCTGATAGATTTCCGCTGTCCCGATTCGAACACCTCCAGGATTGAGCGTTGCGTCGGATCGACCGTAGATGACGAACCCATCGTGTTCCGTGTGCTCTGCCCAATCACCGTGACACCACAGGCCCGGCAATCGATCGAAATAGGAGGCTCGATACTTCCTCTGGTCGGGATCGTTCCAAAATCCGATCGGCATCGAAGGGAACGCTTGGCAACAAGCCAGTTCACCCGCGCGGCCCCGAATCGATTCCCCATGTTCGTCGAGAACACGCACATCCATCCCCAGCCCCGCGCATTGAATTTCGCCTCGATAGACCGGAGCGCACGGGTTGCCGAGAACAAAACAGGAAAGAATATCGGTGCCCCCCGAGATGGATGAGAGATGCACATCGTGTTTGACACTCCGGTAGATCCAATCAAAGGTCTCGGGAAGCAGTGGAGAACCGGTCGACATGACGCACTTCAACTTTTCCAGCGATACTCTCTTGCCGGGTTCGTAACCAGCTTTATCAAGCATCGCGTAATAGCGAGCGCTCGCACCGAAGTGAGTCAACTGTTCCCGCGCTGCGATGTTCCACAATGCTTCGTTATCGGGAGCAACCGGTGAACCATCGTAGGCGACGATACATGCTCCTGCTGCGAGCGAGCCGATCAGCCAGTTCCACATCATCCAACCGGTGGTCGTATAATAAAGTATCTTATCCCCGGGTCGGATATCGCAGTGAAGGCGATGCTCTTTCAAATGCTGCAGCAGCACGCCTCCTGTGCGATGAACAATGCACTTGGGTGCTCCGGTGGTGCCCGACGAGTAGACGATGCATAGCGGATGATCGAAGGGAAACATTTCCCACGTCCACGGTTCTGCACTCGAGCGGGCCAACACATCGTCCCATGCGTAGCACGAGACCGAAGCCGCGATCGATTCTGAAAAATCCTTCGCGTTGCCATCGATCAGCAGAGACTCAACGCTCGGTAACTGTGGCAGTACTTCCACGGCGCGATCGATCGGACGAATGACCTTGCCGTTGTAAAGAGTTTCACTCGAAGTGATCAACACCTTGGGTTGAATCTGAGAGAATCGATCGCGGATGGCATCGGGACCGAAATCGGGTGAACATGAGGACCAGATAGCACCGATCGCAGCGCTGGCCAAGTAACCGACAATCGCGCTGGGGCTATTGGGGACAATGGCGGCGATGCGGTCCCCTGCAACAATACCTTTTGATTTCAGGAATCTCGCTGCGCGAACGACCTGCTGCGTCAATTCGGATCTTCGAAGCTCGATCCGTCGACCTCGTTCATCGCAGGCCACCAGAACGATCTCCTCGTCAGTGCTTCTGTCGTTTCTACGGAGCAGGTTCTGCGCGTAGTTGAGTCGCGCCTCGGGAAACCATCGGTCGCGAAGCATCTCTCCGGAATCCACCAACGGGACCGGACCGGGGTCTCCCAACACATCGCAGAATCGCCACAGAGCTAACCAAAACGCACCCCGATCGCGGACGCTCCATTCGTGCAGGGCGCGATATCCTTCAAGTGTCGCAGGATCAGCCGCTGGTAAAAATCGTTGAGCAAATCGAGACAGCTCCGAGTCGCCCACGCGGTCCGGGGTCGGCGACCAGAGTGGCTCAGTCAGTCGGTTTTCGGTTGCATTCGATGCATCGTTCATAAGGGTTCCTAGGATACCAAAAACCCTGTTCTTGCTGACTCGGTCGGTTGGAAAAAAAGGGCGCATGGATTACGATCCCTTGTCCACAGGATACGCTTCTCGCGCCGCCATCCAACTCCTTGAGGATCCATGCTCAGCATCATCATTGCGATATTCGTTATCGGTTATCTGGCCATCGCGCTCGAGCACCAAATCCATGTCAATAAAGCGGCCAGCGCATTGTTGACCGGGGTTCTGTGTTGGACCGTCTACGCGTTGAACTATTCGCAGCTAGTCCCTCAGGAATTGTTCGACGCTTGGCACGGCTCGCACGCTGCTGGAGAAGGGGACGCTCTGAGTGAAAAACTGCACTTTCTGGTCGATGGCCAATTGATGCACGGGTTCGCCGAGACGGCGGGGATTTTGTTCTTCCTGATCGGCGCAATGACGATCGTCGAATTGGTCGATGCTCACGAAGGCTTTTCGTTGATCACACGCTACATCCATGCTGACAAACCTGCCAAGCTCCTTTGGATTGTGTCATGGTTAGCGTTCTTTATGTCTGCGGTACTAGATAATTTGACGACAACCATCGTCATGATCTCGGTGCTGCGGAAAATGGTTCCCGATCGCGAGACACGGCTCTTCTTCGTCGGGATGATCGTCATCGCTGCCAATGCGGGTGGGGCATGGACTGTGATCGGTGACGTGACCACCACCATGATCTGGATGAAGAACAAGATCGGGGAATGGGAAGTCATTCGCGATCTGTTCTTGGCCAGTGTTGCATGTCTGTTGGTTCCTCTGCTGCTAATCACTCCACGGTTGAAAGGGAGTTTGGAAGAGGGGTCGCATCCAAAGGAATCGGAGGAAGAAAAGAGTATCGAGGGTTGGCATAAGGCTCTATTCCTTGCTTTGGGAGTGCTCGGATTGTTGAGTGTTCCAATCTTTAAAACATTCACTCACTTGCCCCCCTTTATGGGAATGATGTTGGCTCTCGGAACGTTATGGCTGGCATCCGAGATCGTGTCTCACACGATGGATGAACGAACCCGCAGCAGCACCGGTGTCCTGTCGGCTCTGCGAAGGATCGACATGTCGAGCGTGTTGTTCTTTCTGGGAATCCTGCTCGCGGTCGGTTCACTGGGTGCCACCAACGTGCTCACGAATTTGGCGCAGTGGTTACAAGCCACGGTACAAAATCAATCGGCAATCGCCATCATCATCGGGCTGGTGTCCGCAGTGGTCGATAACGTGCCGCTGGTGGCCGCCGGGATCGAGATGTATTCGGCGACCAATGTCAAGAACGATTCGTTCTGGATGTTGCTGGCTTATTGCGGCGGTACTGGTGGTAGTTGCTTGATCATCGGATCGGCGGCAGGAGTTGCTGCCATGGGGCTGGAACGCATTGATTTCTTTTGGTATTTCAAGCGGATCGCGCCGCTAGCATTAGCTGGATATGTCGCGGGGATTGTTGTCTATTTCATTCAGCATGCGGTCCTTTAGCATGTCGATCCTCGCGGCGTAGCTTGCAAAATCATCTTGCCCAGGCTAGCTTCGAGGTCTTGTCTCTCGAGATCGTTGATAACTTCAGGAACTTAGTGCCATGGCTTTTCGGGATCGAACTGCGGACTTGCCGGACGACCAGCGAGTTGTCATGACCGCCGTTGGCTTGACCAGCCCGAACGGCAACAACCTGGAGGATTATCGAGCAGCGTTGTTGGCTGGTCGCAGCGGCGTGCAAGCCTACAACATTCGCTATGTCGGCGACACGCTGGCTGGTGTTTGCGATTTCGAAGCGACGAAATATCAAAGCCGTCGCGACATGCGCCGAGGGACCCGTGCAGGGACCATCGGTATCTGGTGCGCTCACGAAGCGATCGCGCGCAGCGGTGTGGATTGGGCCAACGTGGACAAGTCGCGCGTTGGCATTTATGTCGGAATCACCGAACATGGCAACGTGGAGACCGAGAACGAAATCTATTCGATCAAAGGGTACGATTACGACACCACCTACTGGTCGCACCACCACAACCCTCGTACCGTCGCGAACAATCCTGCCGGCGAAGTCGCTCTCAATCTCGGCATCACCGGACCGCACTACACGATTGGAGCGGCGTGCGCGGCGGGCAATGCAGGGATTATCCAAGGGGTGCAGATGCTGCGTCTGGGCGAATGCGACTTAGCGATCGCAGGGGGAGTGTCGGAGAGCATCCACACATTCGGTATCTTTGCCTCGTTCAAATCGCAGGGGGCACTGGCTAACCACAGCGATCCGACCAAGGCCTCTCGCCCATTCGACAAAGATCGGACCGGAATCGTCGTTGCCGAGGGTGGAAGCCTGTACATTCTCGAGCGACTCTCGGACGCCAAGGCCCGATCGGCGAATATCCTGGCTGAGATCGTTTCCTATGCCATCAACACCGATGCCACCGACTTTGTCCTCCCGAACCCCGAACGCCAGGCTCAATGCGTGCAATTGGCCCTGAAACGAGGCGGGCTGACCCCCGATCAAATCCAGATTGTCAGTACCCACGCCACGGGGACCACCAGCGGCGATAACCAGGAATGCGAGGCTCTCAGGAACGCGTTTTCCGGCTGTTCCGGGGTCCGATTCAACAACACCAAGAGCTTCATCGGCCACGCCATGGGTGCGGCGGGAGCCTTGGAATTGGCCGGGAATCTCCCTTCCTTTCAGGACAGGGTTTGCCATGCCACAATAAATGTGGACAATTTGGACGAGACGTGTGCGATCGATGGACTGGTCCTCAACGAACCGGAGCCATTGGGCCAGGTCGATTACATCCTCAACAACTCCTTCGGGATGTTGGGAATCAATTCGGTCTTGATCGTCCGTCGCTTCTAAACCGTTGCACACGGGCAAACTTGTTCATACGTTGCAACTTCACCCGGAGTCCCCTATTCATGACACCTGCAGAAATCCGAGACGAGATCCTCGACATTCTCAGCGACATTGCTCCCGACGAAGATCTATCCGACTTGGACGACGGCAAGTCGTTCCGCGAACAACTCGAACTCGACAGCATGGACTTCCTCGACATTGTGATGGAGCTTCGCAAGCGACATCGCGTTCAGATTCCCGAGGAGGATTACGGTCACTTGGCCAGCATGTCATCGACCGTGACGTATCTCGAGCCAAAGATGCGCGATATCGTTGCGGCCTGATGCAATATCGCAGCACGCGAGATGTTGTTGAGGATTTAAAGCGTCACGGACGGCTCATCGAAGTCCACGAACCTCTTTCACCGCGGCTGGAAATCGCTGAAGTTCAACGCAGGGTTTACGCGCGCGGTGGTCCAGCTGTTCTTTTCACGCGACCGCAGGGAACCTCGTTTCCCATGGTGAGCAATCTGTTTGGGACCCTCGATCAAGCACGCTTCTTGTTTCGTTCGACGATCGATCGAGTTCGACGCGCGATCGAATTGAAGATTGATCCCAACGCCTTCTTTCGCAATCCGCTGCGGTATGCGAGTGCTCCTTGGACAGCATGGACCATGCTTCCCAAGCAGGTCCGATCCGGACCCGTCATGTCCCAGCCGATATCGCTATCTCAGTTACCGCAGTTGATTTCATGGCCTGATGATGGCGGCTCCTTTGTCACATTGCCGCAGGTCTTGAGTCAAGAACCTCCGGAGACCGGTTCGCGACCATCCCTCACGCAGTGCAATCTGGGGATGTACCGCATTCAACTGAGCGGCAACGAGTACCAACCTGATCGCGAGATCGGTTTGCATTATCAATTGCATCGAGGGATCGGCATCCATCATCAGAAGGCGCTCGAGCGAGGGCTTCCCTTTCCCGTCACGATCACCGTCGGTGGGACTCCTGCCATGACTCTTTCGGCGGTCATGCCGCTGCCCGAAGGTTTGAGTGAGCTGACCTTTGCCGGTGCGATGGCGGGACATCGGATCCCGATGATCGTCGGCCCAGGTCACGCCCCGATCTATGGCGATGCCGACTTCGCCATTCGCGGCGTTGTCGATCCCAAGACACTGAAGCCCGAGGGCCCATTCGGAGACCACCTTGGCTACTACGCTCGCCAGCATCCATTTCCGTGGATGACCATTACTGGAGTATCTCATCGCCCAGGTGCGATTTGGCCGTTCACCGTGGTGGGTCGACCCCCGCAGGAGGACACAACCTTCGGAGCCTTGATCCACGAGCTCACCGGCCCGATCATCCCGACGGTTCTTCCCGGAGTGCGCGAGGTTCATGCGGTCGATGCGGCCGGGGTTCACCCGCTGTTGTTAGCCGTCGGCAGCGAGCGGTACACCCCCTACGCCAAACCCGACCGGCCCCAGGAACTGCTGACCCAGGCCAACGCGATTTTAGGGCAAGGACAGATGTCGCTGGCCAAGTACTTGATCATCGCCGATGGGACCCAGCATCCAGACCTCAAGGCCCATGACATCGGTTCTTTTCTGCAATGGGTTTGGGAGCGACTCGATTTCGAGTCAGGTCTTCACTTTCAGACCAGGACCACCATCGACACCCTGGATTACTCAGGCGATTCCCTGAATCGAGGGTCCAAGGTGGTGATCGCAGCGGGCGGGGCTCCACGACGTACACTCGCGAAAGAGTTGCCCAATATGGGTCCGATTCAACACGTCGCAAGTGCCGCTCACCTGTGCATGCCGGGTGTGCTCGCAGTCGGGATCGGCGATCGAACGATCGAGTCGCTGTTGGAGTCGCTCGAGGAGGGGGTTCGAGCCGATAGCACATGGCAGGGGATCGCATGCATGGTAGTTGTCGATGACCCAGAATTCGCGGCCAAGACGTTGAATAACTTCCTTTGGGTCACCTTTACCCGAAGCAATCCCGCAACCGACATTCGAGGAGTCGGTCAGCGGATCGAAGACAAGCATTGGTGCTGCAGTGGTCCGCTGGTGATCGATGCACGGCGCAAGCCACGTCATGCACCCCCACTCGTTGAGGACCCAGAGGTGACTCGCAAGATCGATGCTTTGGCATCACGCGGGGACCCGCTGTCCCGTTACCTGTAAGCCTTCAACGAGGAATATTTTGTCGCAGACTTGGAAACTTTTTCCCGTGCTTCGACGATTCCTTCAAGCGACTCGCTTGCCAGCGGTTCCAGGACTCAAAACCGAGCAATGGGGTTTCATTCTCCCTTAACATCGATGTCTTGGGGCATCATGTTCCAATTAGCGTCGGTGCGGATCAAAGATTACCTGTTCGTCAAGCTCCCCCTGAGCGTCAGAATGGGGCCTTGGAAGAGGTCGAGTAAAAGTTCCGCCAATAAAATCCTTGACTTTCGAGATGCATTGGAAATAATCCAGCACGGTGTGAAATTCTAGACAAGTTTTTTTGGTTTTGGAGGAGGATTTCTCCCTCGCCGAGAGAGGTGAGCGAGAGAGGTCAGCAACGGCAATGAGCAATTTGTGCAAAAACGTTTTTGAGGCGATTTTGAAGTATGGACACGACGAGGATTTCGATCCGATCGTTGATCTGCACTTCTTGCCAACAGACGCACCTGCCGGATCGCAGGAGAAGATCGAAGTGCTCCGAAAGCGGGTCGAGTTGGGCCAACCACTTTGGCACAATGACGACCGCGTCGACTACAGCGGTCTCACCGGCGCGATTCGTCCGCGCGAGTAGGCGATCTGAACGCGGGAAGTACTAAGTCCCGTCAGGAATCATGCGAGAGCCCGGAGAAATCCGGGCTCTCTGCGTTTCGTGAGAAAGCGACCAGCAACTGGGCGGCTCGCCGCTCGTTATTCTCCTAAACTGTAATGCGTGCAAACTGTAATGCGTGCCACCCACCTAATTGTTTGCTAGCAATTCGGGGATTGTTCGGATCAGTCCGATCGGTCTGATCAGAGTCGGATCGATCCGAGCGCCGGGGAGTGTCCCGGCGGGGTTGTGGTATACTGAAAATCGGATCCACCTCTTGATCGAAGCAACCCCCAAAGAGGAACCTCTCATGATGCCGATGAACTCACCCTCGCGTAGGACGTTTTTGAAAACCGCCGCGACCGCCTCCGCAGTCGCGACGTTTGTCCCGTCCCATGTCCTGGCCCGATCCGGTCAGGCATCACCCAACGACCGTATCCAACTGGGCGTTATTGGGATCGGACCTCGATGCAAATATGACCTCGGAGCGATCTTTCCCATGAAGGACGTCCGCTGCATTGCGATCGCAGATGTGCAAGCCACGCGCCGTGAAGCAGGCAAGAAGCTGGTCGATGAAGCCTATGGCAACCAAGACTGTGTTCTCTATCGCGATCTGCGTGAATTGCTTGCGCGCAAAGATATCGATGCCGTACTTGTCGCAACAGGCGATCGCTGGCACTCGGCCGCCTCCATCCTCGCGGCCGAAGCTGGCAAAGATGTCTACAGCGAGAAGCCATGCGGAATCACCATCGGGGCTTGCCAACAGCTCGCCGATACGATGCATCGCCACAAACGAGTCTTCCAAGCAGGGACCCAGCGGCGCAGCGTCGCAAACTTTCAAAAGGCAGTCGAATGGGCCCACAGTGGCAAGCTCGGCAAACTGAAGACGCTTCACGCCTCGATCTATATCCCATCGCTCGACAATGCTTGGTTGCCCGCACAACCTCAACCCGCGCGCGACGTGGTCGATTGGAATTTGTGGCTAGGTCCCGCACCGTGGCGTCCCTTCAATCAAGCCTACTGCGATGGCAGTTGGCGCGGATTGTGGGACTTCGATTCAGGCGCCAAACTCCTCGACTGGGGTGCCCATACCGTCGACCTCTGCCAATGGGCCAACCAAGCCGACGACACCATGCCGATCGAATACGAACCGACCGAAAACAATATCGTCTGCACCTATGCCAACGGCGTGAAACTGGTCATCGATTTTCTGGCCCAGCCGTTCGGCGACCGCTCGCCTCATTACATCACGCGACTGGGAACCTGTCCCGTCCGATTCGTCGGCGAAGCCGGTTCGGTCGAGACAGGGGATTCCGGGGAGATTGTCGCTACTCCCGAAGCATTGCAAGGGGAGATCACCGAACAAATCAAACGTTCGCGCGGGCTGGACGTCCACGAACACGCACGCAATTTCTTTGACTGCATGCGTTCTCGAGGGAGAACCGCCGCGAACGAAGACATCATGCGCAAGTCCCATATCGCTTGCCATGCTGCAGCGATCGCCTGGATCCTGAAACGCAAGTTGACGATCGACCCGATCAAGGAGGAGTTTGTGAACGATAGCGATGCGAACCTGCTTCGTTCCCGGCCGTTTAGGAATTGGCAATCATAGGATCGATGAAGAAAGCTGCGACTACCTATATCGAGATCCGAGGGGCTCGTACCCATAATCTCCAAAAGGTCGATCTCGATATCCCGCGCGGCAAGCTGACCGTGCTGACGGGCGTTAGCGGCAGCGGCAAGAGCTCCCTCGCCTTCGATACGCTGTTCGCCGAAGGGCAACGGCAATATCTGCAAAGCCTCTCGAGCTACACGCGGCAGTTTGTCGACCAGATGGAGCGTCCGCAAGTCGATTCGATTCGAGGGCTGCAGCCATCGTTATGCATCGATCAACACCAAGGGGTCTTCAGTCCGCGCAGCACCGTCGGAACGATCAGTGAGATCTATGACTTTCTGAGACTCCTGATGGCTCGCGGCGGGATTCCTGCGTGCCACAAATGCGGACGCCCTATCGATCGCCAAGCCCCCTCGGCAATCTTGGCATCGATCCTAAAGTTCCCTGCTGGAACCAAGCTTACGATCTTGGCCCCGATGGTTTTGAGCCGCAAAGGGAGTCATGCCGACGTGTTCGACCGGATGATTCAAGCGGGATTGGTTCGCGCAAAAGTAGATGGCGAGTTCGTGGAACTCGAACAACCACCCGTCCTGGCGATACGGCGCGAGCATTCGATTTCCGGAGTCGTCGATCGCGTCATCCTCAGACCCGATAACGCCGAGCGAATCGAGCAGGCCATCATGCAAGCCCTTTCGTTGACCCATGGGTTGGTCGCAGCCTATTGCCAATCACCATCGGAGGGTCGCGAAACCCATGAAACCGAGCATCTCTATTCGACGCGATACGCATGCGTGGAATGCGGCGTGAACATGCCGGAGCTCGAGCCGCGAACCTTCAGTTTCAATAGTGCCTATGGAGCTTGCCCCAAGTGCGAAGGATTCGGTCGTCTCGACACGCCGTCGCGCGAACCATGTCCAGCGTGCCACGGCGCGCGTCTCCGTCCGGAGTCGCTTGCAGTTCGCTTCGTCGACAAGTCGATTGCCGACTTGGTCCGCATGCCATTGGATGATTGCAACGAGTGGCTCAAGCACTTGGAGCTCGAAGGGGATGATCAGCGGATCGTCGGACCGATTCTCAAGGAGATTATCCCCCGTATGGAATATTTGCAGCAGGTCGGACTGTCGTATCTGACGCTCGATCGTCCTGCCGAAACGCTCAGTGGCGGCGAGCTGCAACGCGTGCGATTGGCGACCAGCGTTGGCACAGGCTTGATCGGCGTGTGCTATGTACTCGATGAACCATCGATCGGATTGCATCCTCGAGACACCCAGCGGCTCATCGCGATCCTCAGATCGTTGCAACGACAAGGGAACACGGTTGTCGTCGTCGAGCACGACGAGATGTTGATGCGAGCCGCCGACATGCTCGTCGATATCGGACCCGGTGCAGGCCGTCATGGCGGACGAATCATTGCGGCCGGATCTCCTAAACAAGTGCAAAAGGTTTCCGAGTCGGTCACAGCACAATACTTGATCGGGCATCAACAGGTTGCTCGCTCGCGACATCGAGCTGTCGACGAGGATCTTCCCCATCTCGCATTGAAAGGGATCACCAAAAACAATCTGCACGATGCGTCGGTTCGGATACCGCTCGGTCGATTGGTTGGCATCACCGGGGTCAGCGGCAGCGGCAAGAGTACGCTGGTCCACGATACCCTGGTGCTTGCGGTATCCTCGCATCTGGCGGGAACGAAAACAAAAGGACATTGGCGCGAACTCCAAGGAGCCGAGCATATCGATCGGTTGATCGAAGTCGACCAGTCACCGATCGGCCGATCCCCGCGCAGCGTACCGGCTACCTATGTCGGTCTATGGGACGACATCCGAAAGATCTTTGCCGCCACGCGAGATGCCAAGCAGCGAGGTTTCGCAGCGGCTAGGTTCAGCTTCAACGCAGGTGCCGGTCGATGCGAAACCTGTGCAGGCCAGGGACGATTGAAGCTAGAGATGAGCTTCCTCGAAGATGTCGATGTTCCCTGCTCTACATGCAATGGTCGGCGATTCAATCGAGCCACCCTCGCAGTCCACTTCAAAGGGAAGAACATCGCGCAGGTGTTGGAAATGACCGTCGATGAAGCGGCTGCATTTTTCGATAGCTTCGATAGCCTGCATCGCGTCTTGCGGAAGCTGCAGGATGTAGGTCTAGGTTATCTCACCCTCGGTCAGCGTGCGACCACTCTCAGTGGTGGAGAGGCCCAACGATTGAAGCTAGCAAATGAATTGGGTCGTGGAACGAACGATCGAACGCTGTATGTGCTGGACGAACCGACGACAGGCTTGCACTTATCGGACGTGGCGAGGTTGGTATCGGTGCTGCAAGGATTGGTTGATGGCGGACATACGGTTTTGGTGATCGAGCACCATATGGACTTGATTCGCAGTTGTGACTGGGTGATCGATTTGGGACCGGAGGGGGGAGCCGGTGGCGGTCGAATCCTTGGCGAGGGGCCGCCGGAGCGAATAGCTCAGATGGAGTCGGCGACCGGCGAGGCGCTGCGGGATTTCATGGTTGCGACTTGATTTATGCCACTTGAGAAGTCCGATGCTATCGTCCTTCGTACGGTCCCATGGAGCGAGACCAGTCTGGTAGTCACGTTGTGGACGGAGGGTTTTGGCAAGATATCGGCGATCGCCAAGGGAGCGCGGCGGCTGAAGAGTCCCTTCGAATCTGCTCTTGACCTGTTAAGTCGGTCATCCGTAGTGTTCCTGACTAAGACCGGAGACACCCTGGACTTGCTCACCGAGGCCAAGTTGCAGCGACGTTTTCGATCCGCCCAGCGTGGATTGCTACCCTTGTATTGTGGTTTTCACGCGGTGGAGCTGACAAACGTATTGACTGAAGATCACCAACCGATTCCCGGTTGGATGGATTGGTTGTCGCTGACATTGACGGCTTTGGATGAGGGGGAGTGTGCATCGAGTGCGACGCTGCGATTTGAGTTGCAGGCGTTGCGGATGTTGGGGTTGTTGCCGAGTCTGGCGCAGTGCGTAGGATGCGGCGACCCGATCGATATGGATCGACCGACGGTGGCATTGACCACATCGGGCGGAGGGGCGGCCTGTCCTGCGTGTTCACCTGTCCAACGAAACGTCCTTCGCATCACCACTCATACCGTTCGCGTACTGCAGAGAGCATCCGAGGCGAGCTTGAACGATCTCGAGTTTTCTATTCCGGAAACAGCCAAGAGCGAAACGCGATTCGTGATGGAACACATACTCAATCAGTTGTCCGAGCGAAGGCTAAGGCTGCTCCCATTCCTGGAGGAGTTGAAGCGTTGAATTGCCAAAGCCGCGAACATACTTGCATACTGTTTCGTTCCCATTGGTTGAAGCTGGGAGCGCCGACCTGTTTGCTGCTCAGTTGTCTCGGATGCGCGAGCCTCAATCCATGGAAGGGGGAGGACGAGTATGCACGAGCCAAGAATGAGGTCGAAGGATACGAGGATCGCGAGGGGAACTGGATCCGCCCTGAGGGGGCTCGTGCCAATCGACGAGTGAATTCGAATTTGCCCAAGATTCTGCAAGACATTCCAGGACTGGGACAACGGCCGATCAATAAGGACGAGGCAAGACAACAGTATCGCGAGGCGGATCAGTTGTTCGAACAAGCCAAGAATGCTGAGGGTACTGAGCGACGCGAGTTATTCCGAAAGGCTGGGAAACAGTACCTAGCAGCAGCCAAAGACTGGACCAGTAGCGCGCTGGAGCAGGATGCGATGTTCATGGCAGCCGAGAGCTACTACTTTGCCGAGGATTACCCCAAAGCAGAGAACCAGTATGTGAAGCTGATGAAAGAGTATCCGCGCACGCGTTGGCAAGACCAAGTCGATCGACGCCGCATGGAGATAGGGCAATACTGGCTGCAGTTTCCTGATAAGTTCTACAACTTGAACTTCACCGATGACAAACGTCCTTTGAATGATACCGAAAACAATGGCAAACGGGTCTTGGAGAAGTTGCGATTGGACAGTCCGACGAGCAGGCTCGCTGACGACGTGACCATGGAGATCGCAAATACCGAGTTCAAGCGAGAGAATTGGCCCGAGGCACTCGATGCCTACCGCGACTTGATCACCATATACGCAGACAGCCCGCACCAGTTCGATGCCCATTTCCTCGGTGCCAAATCCGCTCTGCTCTCTTATCAGGGAGCGCAGTACACCTCGGAACCGCTAGAGCATGCTGAGAAACTCCTCAAGCAGATGGTCAAGCAGTTTCCGGATCAGGCTTTGGAGAACAAGGATCAGATTCGCGAGATGATGGCCGAAGTCAAATTTCGCGAGGCCGAGCGATTGTACGACGAAGCCCAATACCGCGCGAACAAAGAGGAATACGCAGCGGCGAAGATCTATTGCGATCGGATCCTCGAAGACTTCTCCGATACTCCCTTCGCAGACAAAGCTCGCGAAATCATCGGTAAAGGAGATGGAAAGCCAGCGGTGCCGACTCCGTATATGAGCTGGATGACAACCGTGTTCCCGACACGCGACAAAATCGGACCGATCGTAAAGGCTGCGGAAGAGAATCGCGCCAAAGAGTCCAAGGGGATCATGGCATCTGGAGATGGGTCGACGCGACGATGACCACCCGAGGGAACAGTTTCTGGCAGACATGCGGAATTGCCATCACCCTTTTGATCGGCGTAGTTTCCGTGCCGGGTTGCTTGGGTTACCGTTTCGGCAACGCAGGTCTTTATCGAAACGACATCCGAACGATTCATGTTCCGGTTGTCCGGAGCGACAGCTTTCGACCTGAACTGGGCGTGCTGATCACCGAGGCTCTTCAAAAAGAGATCGAAAAGCGCACTCCCTACAAACTGAGTCAATCGGCCACTGCCGATTCGGTATTAACAGTCCGGTTGACCAACGATGCCAAGCGTGTGAAGAGCGAAGTGATTACCGACGAGCCTCGATTGCTCGAAACAGTGATGAATGTCGAGTTGAGTTGGGCCGATCGACGAGGTATGAACTTGATCGAAACACGGTTCATGCCCCCTGGAGAGGTAAGCCATTACTTCTCGGAACGGACCGATTTTGTCCCCGAGGCGGGCCAGTCGATCTCGACATCCTTCCAGCGAGCCGCCGAACGACTCGCCGACCACATCGTCGATCACATGGAAGCTCGCTGGTAGAATCATTTCGATGAACACTTCCCGTCCCATCCCCAAATCGATTTTGCGGCACCGGCTGTGGACCTATATCGGGCTCACGATCTTGGGTTGCGGCTGCGATCTGTGGACCAAGCAGGCGATCTTCGATGCATTGGGTTTGCCTGGCGAGAGACCTCCGCATTGGCTGATCGAGAACTATTTCGGGTTTGAGACAGCCGTGAATCAGGGAGCTCTGTTTGGTTTTGGCCAAGGCCTAGGGTTAGTTTTCGGAGCGGTGTCGATCTGTGCAATCGTCGCGATCGCGCTGTGGTTGTTCAAGTTTCAGGGTGCCCGGTCGTCTTGGCTGACCTGCGCGCTCGGATTGGTGTCGGGTGGGATTCTCGGTAATCTTTACGATCGATTGAACATCCATGATCTGCCAGGCCGCAACGCTGGCGGAGTGCGGGATTGGATACTGTTTCGCTACGGCGAATACACATGGCCCAACTTCAATATCGCGGACAGTCTGCTGGTTGTCGGCGCGATCATGCTCGGCATCTATTCATTTTCGTTCAGCGATTCGACGCAGTCGGATTCAATCGCAGCAGATCAAAAATCGGCGACGCCATAAGAGTGGTCACCACCGCCATGATCACCAGAATGGCGAACAGTTCTCCAGAGATCACGCCTCGCTGCAATCCGATATTGATGATGATCAGTTCCATCAATCCTCGCGCGTTCATCAAGGCACCGATTCCGAGCGCCTCCCGATTGGGGAGCCCCGACGCGCGGGCCGCTCCCCAACATGCAAATCCTTTACCGAGAATCGATGCCACCAAAACCAAACCGCACAATGCCCATAGATATGCGGAGTTCAACAGCCCAATCCGAGTATTGAGACCCGAGAAGGTAAAGAATAGCGGCAACAGCAGTCCTACCGTCAATGGTTGAATTCTCGCGATCATATCGCGGTGCATCACTCCCCGCGGAATCGCTGAGCCAACAATGAACGCGCCAAACACGGCGTGCAAGTCGATCCGATCCGTAAACCACGCACCAAACGCCATGAGGGCTAAACCGACTACAAAGCCCGTTTCGCTCAGGATTCGTTTGCCGTTCTCCGCGGTTTCGATCAATCGATCCTGAATCATGTGCAATAGCGGTCGAATGACTAGGAGAACAACCAGCACAAATGCGACACCACCGCCGATGCTTTGAATAGCATTTTCAAACTTGCCATCGATGCTCGCGAGGACGACAGCAAGCAGACACCATGCGGTGGCATCGTCGATCGCACCCGCCCCGATGGCGACTGTACCCATCAGTGTTCCCGTCAAACCCTTGTAATGGATGATCCGAGCCAACATCGGAAAGGCAGTGATGCAAAGGGACGCTCCGAGAAAAATCATCCCCTGCCAGCGTTGGGTGTTCTCGGGAAAAAGCTGAGTGTTGTTATAGAAGTACCAAGCCAATCCAGCCCCGAGCAGGAACGGTGCCACCATACCTGCGATCGACACCGCAACGGAACTTCGAAAGTTCTCGCGAACGATATCGACGCGAAACTCCATCCCGACGACGAACATGTAAAGAGCTAGACCCAACTGCGATGCGGGGAAAAGATAACCCTGGATATCGCGCGATAGCTGATTCGGGTTATCCGGGTTCCTTGGGAACACCCATTGCTGCCACTCGGGTGCGAGCAATCCGAACAGGGATGGACCGAGCAGCACCCCTGCGATCATTTCTGCGACCACCTGCGGTTGGCCAAACCGTTTTGCGACTACACCCACGGCGCGGCAAACCAGGAGGATCACCCCGAGCTGGAAAAAGAAATAAACAGCTAGCTGGACATTTGTCAGAGAAGAGGTCGCCATGGCGATATGCTAACCCGACAAAAATTACTTGTCCAGACAACTATTGTTTGAACATTGAAATAAGATTGCGTGAGCTCCGGTTTAGCTATAATTAGGGCAGGCGGACAGGGAACACTGGGTTGTCCGACATATTGCGGAGCAAGATCTCGATTCCCTCCTGGAGCTTTTCCGGGTGCGTTGTCGACAAACTCGAGGACTCGCTTCGATCTGAAGCGAGGTTGTATAACTCCCAATCGCCAGGATTTTTGGTGGCCAGCCCCCGGCGCACTAATTTGTAATTTCCCCAGCGCAGAGCTACCTGACCGCTGTACTCGGGAAAGACCCAGACCATCGGTGGTCGCTGTTCCAATCGAGCCTTGGGATCGCGCAGGATCGGCATCAGGCTGACTCCATCGAGCCCGCTCGGTGTTTTCAGACCGAGCAACTCGCAAAGAGTGGGAAACCAGTCGGCGAAGTAGCATGGGTTATCATTGGTCGTTGCTGCGGGAATGACGCCCGGAAGTCGAGCGATCATCGGGACGCGGATGCCACCCTCGTAAACGCTTCCCTTGAAACCGCGCAGGTCGGCGGTGCTTCGAAAGAACTCTGCATCGACTCCTCCGACATGAAACCCTTTCTCTTTTTGTCCCGCATGCGTCGTTCCGTTGTCGCTGGAGAACACAACCAAGGTGCGATCGGCGATGCCATGTCGATCCAAGGCGTTGAGAATCCGTCCCACATAGGAATCGAGGTCATGGATCATCGCGGCGTATGCGGCTCGCGGTCGAGGATGGGGAGTGTAGCCGTTCCCTCCGCGGTAAGGTTCCCGATCCCATTCACTGGGAAAGCGATCGATCGACTCTTGGGGTGGATGCATGGCGACATGCGGTTCGATGAACGGCAAATAGAGAAAGAATGGTCGATCCGCGTTCTGGTTGAGGAATGCTTCGGCTTCATCGATCATGCGATAGGGTGCATAGTTCTCGCTTCGCCATCGTTCGGCCGGTTCGTCGCCGGTGGGATCCTTTGGGTGTCCCGAAGCAGGTCGTGCGTTGAGAGGGACTTTCTCGCGATTGCGCCATAGGTTGGCTGGGTAATAACTGTGCGCGACCGATTGGCAGTTGTAACCGAAGAAAAGATCGAAGCCTTGGGTGTTCGGGTCGCCGGTACTGCCTACCGGCCCGAGTCCCCATTTACCGAAGGCTCCGGTCGCATAACCCGCCTCGCGAATGTGGGATGCGATGGTCAAGGCCTGGGGTGATAGCGGGTATTGTCCTTCAGTGAATTCCGGAAAGAGCTTGGGTGCTGGCAGATTCCCGCGGATCTCCGCATGCCCCATATGCTTGCCGGTCATCAGCACACACCGCGAAGGGGCGCAGACCGGCGCTCCACTGTAATGCTGCGTGAATCGCATACCCTCTCGGGCGAGGCGATCGATGTTGGGGGTCAATAACTTTTCTTGTCCATAGCAACCCAATTCGCCCCATCCGAGATCGTCGGCCAGGATGAACACCACATTCCATCGCTCAGACTCGTTGGCATTGCAGGTCTGTTCGCTAATAGCACAGGCGGCTAGTATCAAACCTGCCAACGTCGCTGCTGCCTGGCGAAGTTTCCGTTTGCGTCGCGCCGCAAATGGAAGCCAGAACAACCAAGCGCCGGTCACCCACAGAACCGCTAATCCGATCGCCGATGGGAGAAAGACCCCGAGCTTGGTGACATCCCCTGCAAAGAACGAACCATCATGGATCGACTCGATCCAATCCGAACGTCGCATGGCGGTCTGCAGAATGGTCCCATCCTGCATATCGACTTGCACTTCCCAACCCGATTTCAGAGTGACCTTTGCCATCCCCTTGGATGGCCGAACATCGATCCGTTGGACATCGTCCCAACCGGCGACAGGCGATTCATCTTGTTGCTGTATTGAGTGAAGCAGCGTGGGGAAATCGATGTGCGGTACCGACCCTTTGCCCCGTTGCTCGGGTGGCTGGACCCAAGACCATTGTTTCTTGACTTGAAGCAGGATTCCGGAGCAGACGATGATCAGGATGGGGATTGCCAGGAATGGTGAGACCCAATAATGGATGCGACGCGAAAGAAGATTCCAGGTCATTCGTTGTTCTTTTCCTCGGTGCTGGTGTTGCGTTCCCGGATCCGCTCCAGGAACGATTTCACGAACGGCTGTGCGTTGCCGCGAGCTTCCAATCTCTCCGCGATGGCTGCGGCATTATTGATCGCTTCGCGAGATTTCTCGGGTCGTTTCATGGCGAAGTATAGTTCGGATTGCTGCAGATGGTACTGCATCAACGCGAGTGAATAGACGACAACTTCAGGATATCGTTTGGCCAGATCCGACTGGACTTCAATGGCCTCGTTGACGCGTTGCAGGGCCTTCTCACCTCGATTCTCAAGCGGGCTTCCGAGAAACGCGAGCTTCGTCAGTATCGATGCTTTGAGGGCTAGATATTGAGGGGTATTGGGATGCTCCTTGAGCAATTGGTCGCACAGCTCGAGCGCGCGGGAACAGCGCTGTTCATCTTCGTTTCGAAAGGTGATGTTGATGCTCAGGATATCCGCTAACTCGTAGCGATACAGAGCGGACTCGGAATGCGATTGAAGGAGGGATTCCATGATCCCGACGGCTCGCGTTAACAACTGCTCGGCTTCCTGGATCTCCCCGCCTACCAGGAGGATCCGTACGCGGTCTTTGCATGTGCGAGCGAGTGCGAGCTGAAAGGCGGCTTGGCTTGGATGGCTGCTGACCAATCGTTCGAGAATCGCCATCGACTCCGAGTTCAGATCCGATTCCCGCTTGAGGCGTGCCTGTTGGCCTGGAGCGGTCGGCAACGGGGGAGCAACTCGATTGGCCAACGCAAACGGAGGCCGCCGTCGTCGATCGGGAGCCATGCGAGGTCCGACATTGACCATGCTCTCCAAAAGATTGGCCAAGGCAAATTGCCCTTCGGTCGATTTGCTGATCGATTCCTGGGATTCGATCAATTGTCGTGTTTCGGTGAACAAGTTGTTGGCTCGCTGCATTTGACCTCGTTTGCCGAGGATGGCGATCAGTTCCCCGCGAGCGACAACTTCTTCGAGTACCGCCGGTGATTGATCGGGATTGGCTTTTCGGATCGATGCGAAATCGACGATTGATTGGTTCAGCGATTTCATGGCATCTTCGAGTTTGCCGATGCGGTGCTGGATTTCGCCAACTCGACGTCGGGCCACGGCGGTCTCGATGCGCAGATCGGTGGTGTTTTCTTCGGCGAAGCGATCGAAGAACGCTGCCAAGGATTGAAGCAATTCCACATCTGCCTGCGTGAGATTGGCATCAACAAACTCTGGCGGTTCCTCGTCGCCGAGATCGAGCGAGTTGAGGAGTCGTCCTCGCGCGACGATATTGCCCATGATTTGATCGAAGGCTTCGAGGGCCATCCGCATGTTTTTTTCGGCGCGAGCCTGTTCTTTTTCCGCGCGGTCCAGTGCTGCCCCCTTCTCGCGTAAATTGGATTCGGCTCGGTTGTATTCCTGACTCAACTTAAGAAGGGTCGCTTGTTGCTGTCGATTCCATACCGCGAGCAGCCCGGCGATCGTCACCAGGAGACCGAACGACAATCCGGCAAGGGTTGCAAGCAACGGATTTCGCCGGGCCCATCGTCCCAGTTGCTCGATCGGGCTGGCTCGTCGCGCTTGGATGGGGCGGTCTTCGAGGAATCGGCGCAGGTCCTGCTCCATATCGCCAGCTCGCTGGTAGCGGTCACCAGGTGCAAGTGCACAGGCTTTGAGAACGATCGTTTGCAGATCCCGTGGTATGCGCCGCTGCATCTCTTTGGTAAATCGAACCTGCGAGTGTCCCATAGGATCCATCAAACGAGACTTGGGTGACTCCAATCCATATTCGAGCGTCAGCAACTCAAACAATGTCAGCCCAAGACTGTAGATGTCCATCCGATGATCGCCGCTACCTCGAATCTGTTCGGGAGCCATGTAGCGAAGTGTTCCTAGCACTTCACCTGTCTGGGTCTGACCGTCGATATCCTCGCGCCGAGCCAGTCCGAAATCGGTGATCCAGATCGTTCCTTCTCGATCGAGCAGCAGATTGGCGGGTTTGATATCCCGATGGAGTACCCCCGCATGATGCGCGTAATCGAGGGCACTGGCGGTGCTCGCAATGATTCTCGCGACATTTTGATAGTAGGTTCGCGAACGAGCAAACCGCTGAATTGATTCTCTGTTCGATTCAGCGAGTGCTTGGGCGTGATCGATGGAAGTAGCGTCTTGAACTAGGGAATCCTTCGTGGTCTTGTTAGGGACGTGCGTTACGGTTGTGGCCTGAATGAGGGTTGCATGGGAAACATGCGTTGAGAGGGAACCGGTCGATTCGGCATCAAAATGAAGACTCGAATCCTCCCCGCTGGACTGCATCAGCCGGTAGGCTGCTTCGTGGGCCGGGCCTTTGCGCTTCGGTGCATCCATTTGTTTATTGCCGCAGGATTCCTTCAAGCATTCGATAATGTCCTGAAGAGTTGCCCCGTCGATCAATTGCATCGCGTAATACTGCAGGCCATGCTCTTCGCCGATCCCGAAGATCGGAACGATGTTGGTGTGGTGCAAGCCGGCGGCCGCTTCGGCTTCTCTTTGAAATCGAAGGCGATGTTTGGCTTTGCCCGATGTCGATTCGTTCATGACCTTCAAGGCCACGCGGCGATGGAGCGATCGCTGAATCGCTTCATAGACGACACCCATCCCTCCCGATCCAATGGGTCGAACAATCGTGAAATCGCCGAAGGTTTTGTGCAGACCTGTGCCGAGCTCCTTGGCTGCTAGTTGGGCGGGTGCTTTCGATTCCGACTCCTGATTCGCGACCCGTTCAACTGCGGCAACTGACGGGAAGACAGCCCGGATCAAGTCTGCATGTTCTGGGTGGCGGTCTGCGTACTCTTCGATGCTGGGATGTTCGCCATTGCGAAGTCGCTGTGCGAACTCGTCCGCGAGAACATCAACGGGATGTCGCTCATCGTCCATCATTGTTGGTCTCGAGGTGCAGTCAGGGAACTGAGAATCTCGGAAAGCCTTGCAGCGGCTCGGACATAGCGATTGCTCGCAGCAGTGGGGCTGAGCCCGAGGACTTCGGCCACTTCGCTATTGGTCAGTTGCTCGAAATGACGCATGGCTAGAACTTCGCGGTCGATTTCATGCATGCTGTCGAGAGCCAGTTGCAATCGCTCCTGTTCTTCGGCCAGCATGGCAACACGGCTTGGCGAGGGGAGGTCGTCCATGAGAATGCGCGCGATCGATAGGCTCGTCGACTGATTGAATTGCGGCTCCGGCAATCGCGATTCTCGGTGGACGCTTCGTTTCTCGCGCGAGTGGGCTCGCTGCAGATCGATCATGGTTTGCAGGACCCGCTGGCGGATCCAAATGAAAAGTGGGAGCCCTTGAGTCGTCGCGTATTCATGGATCCTGCGAGCGATCTCGAAGTAGGATTCCTGCACGACATCCGCCGGGTCGAGCCGCGATCGGAAACTGGGGTCGAGCCGAAAGGTGACGATTTTTTCGAGGCGAGGCCGGAATTCCTGGAAACATTGGGCCAGGATCTCCCCCCCCTTCTCGCCGAGAAAGGCCTTGGGATCGATGGAATCGGATTGGCCGGCTTGCGATTCACTCATAAGACAAGTAACCCTGAAATGCCGACCCCAGTTCCGTAGCCAATCATTTTTTCCGTACGCCGGATTCGCCCCAGTGGATTCGCCGCCGGAGTGTCGGTATCCATTCTAGGGGATCCAACTGCGGGGTTCCCGAATCCTTGGGATAACTACCCACAGAAACGCAGGAAAAACATCTTGAACAAGGGGTTGGCCATGTTGTGGCGAGGCGGTTTGCTGTTCGGTTTGATTGTGACAGGAGCGTCCATGGCGATCGCTCAAGACTCCCCGGCCAAAGACCCAGCTGGCCAGGACCCATCGGGTCGCCCTGAGCGTCGCGAGCGTCCGAATCGACCAGGGCTTCAGGGGCAGAACCCCCAAAATCCGGAGATGATGGCCCGCGGAATGGCCATGATGATGCGGAATCTTCCGCTCATGAAGGTGCTCGATACCGACGAAGACGGTCAGCTCTCGGCAAGCGAAATCGAAAACGCATCGAAGTCTCTTCTGAAGCTCGACAAGAACGGAGATGGTGCCATCAGCCCCGAAGAAATGCGACCTGAACCCGGCCAAATGCCGATGTTCGCAGGCCCCGGCGGCCCCGGTGGGCCCGGCGGACCCGGTGCAGGCGGCCCTCCCGGAGGTGCCGCAGGCATGATGCGAATGTTGGAAGCTCGCGACAAGGACAAGGACGGTAAGCTCACCGGGGATGAGATCCCTGAGCAGATGTTGCCTCGCTTGAACATGTTGGACACGAACGGCGATGGCAGCATCGATAAATCGGAACTCGAAAAGATGGCGGCACGCATGCAAGGCCAAGGAGGACAAGGCCAAGGCGGTCGTCGCGAACGGCAAGGAGGAGGCGAGGGAGTGCAACCCCGTCGTCCACCGAGCGACGAAGACCCGAACAAGAAGTAATCGGCTCGAAGGTTTTTGCTCCGCAATCGCGAAAGTTTGACACTATGCTGATCCGCACGTTGTTTCCGCTCCCTTCCTTGGTGACTCTCGTTGCTTGCTGCGCCCTGCCGCTTGTCGTTCGCGGTCAAGAAGAGCAAGCACAACTGAGCACGGAACAGGTTCAATTCTTCGAAGCGAAGATTCGGCCTGTTCTGATCGAGCATTGTTATCGATGTCACTCGGTGGATGGTCAAAGCGTGCGCGGAGGATTGGTGGTCGACAATCGCGATGCGATGCTCGCAGGGGGCGAATCGGGGCCGGCGATTGTGCCTGGTAATTTAAAGGAGAGCATCCTTTGGGATGCGATCAACTACCGCGATTATCGCATGCCGCCCGGCGGTCGCTTGCCAGCCAGTGTCATTGAGGACTTCAAGACCTGGATCGAGATGGGGGCACCCGATCCTCGAGTTCAGGTTGGGGTCGTCGTTCATTCGCGCGTCAGCCCAGAAGACATCGACAAGGCGAAATCCTTCTGGTCATTCCGCAAGCCGGAACGAAAGACGCCCGATCCAGGTGCCTACGGCCAATGGGCAGAGACCGAAATCGATCGCTACATCGCTAGTGGTTGGAAGGATCAAGGGGTCGAACCGGTTGTTGACTGCGATCCGGAAACTCTGGTTCGCCGCATTGCGTTCGATGTGGTCGGTCTGCCGCCAACTCCTCAGCAACGGCAAACGTTTCTCACCCGCAGCAAGCGGGATATGGATGGCGCGATCGCAGATCTGGTGGAAGAGCTTCTCGACTCGCCGCGATTCGGAGAAAAATGGGGGCGGCATTGGCTCGATGTCGCACGCTATGCCGAGAGCACCGGAAAAGAGCGAGATGTTACGTTCCCCCATGCGTGGCGCTACCGCGATTATGTCATTCGTTCGTTCAACGAAGACAAGCCGTACGATCGATTCATCATGGAGCAAGTCGCCGGTGATTTGCTCCCTGCCAAGGATGACCAAACTTGGAATGAGCATTTGATCGCGACTGGATTTTTGGCGATGGGGCCCAAGTCGCTGGCAGAACAGAATCCGCGACAGTTCCAAGCCGACTTGGTCGACGAACAAATCGATACCTTGTCGCGCACAGTATTGGGTATGTCCGTGGGTTGTGCTCGCTGTCACGATCATAAATTCGATCCGATACCCCAAGCCGACTATTACGCGATCTCAGGCATTTTCCAAAGCACGGAAACATTTTTTGGCGGTTCGCGTTCGCAGCGCAATCGCCAACCCTCGGATCTGATCATCCTGCCAATCCAGGATCGGGAGCCGATGCAACCGCGCTTGTCTGTTGAACAATTGAAGGAGCTCAAAAAGGAGCTTGCGGAGAAAGAGAAGGAGCTTGACGAGGCTCGACGGGCACAGCGAACAGGGAACAACGGAGGAAACAATCCGCTGCTGAATGTTGCCTTGCTCGATCAAATCGTCTCGCAACTCGCTTCGCGCATCAGCAGTGTCGATAGCAACGGTCGCCCGATTTCCTTTTGCATGGGGGTCCAGGATCGGGATGCTCCGCGGAACGCTCGCATCCTGGTGCGAGGAGAAATCGATTCACCTGCCCAGGAAGTACCGCGCGGGTTTCTGCAAGTCTTGGATCACGGCTCCAACAAACTACCCAAGCAAGGTTCAGGTCGATTGGAACTCGCCAAGTGGCTCACGTCGCGAGACAACCCACTCACGGCTCGGGTGATGGCCAATCGTGTTTGGCAAACATTGATCGGCCAAGGCATCGTTCGCGAACCAGATAACTTCGGGATGTCGGGTCCGCAACCAACACATCCGGAACTGCTCGATCACTTGGCAATCGAGTTCATGGACCATCAATGGTCCGTCAAACACTTGGTGCGATCGATCGTTCAGTCTCGGGTGTATCGCATGTCATCGCGTTGCGACCAGGAACGACTGGAGGCGGATCCGGAGAACAAACTCATCGCTCGCGGCAATGTCCGTCGATTGAATGCCGAAGCGATTCGGGATGCGATGTTGGCGGTCAGCGGGCAATTGGAGACCAAACCTCCGAAGGGGTCGCCGATCGCTGCGTTCGGATCGGTCGACGTCGGCCCCAATGGACCGATGGCGGTACCGTTGTTGGCTGCTAATTTGCTCAACCCCGCCTCGAGAGACAGCATGAGCCCGGAACAGCGAGCGGACCGCATGCGCGAGGCTATGCGGAGCGGTTTCCGCAATCCGAATATCAACATTCTCGAAACCATCAACTATCATCGATCGGTTTACTTGCCCATCGCGAGGAACCAAGTGCCACGAGCCCTCGATGCGTTCGATTTCGCGGAACCGAGTTTGGTGATCGGCTCGCGCGAGGTATCGCATACCGCTGAACAGGCGCTGTACATGCTCAATAACCCGTTCGTACTCGAATTGAGCGATGCGTTGGCTCGCCGTGTGACCCAGCATACCAAGGACCCTCGCGAGCGAGTTGCCCACGCTTTTCGGCTCGTCTATGGCCGCGAAGCCACCTCTGCCGAGTTGGACACAGCCAACCAGTTTTTCCGCAAGGCAACGGCAAGCGTACGAGCCAGCGATGCCAAACGAGACGAGGTCGCGTTTCAGTTACTGAGCCAGTTCTGCCAAGCCCTCTTCGGCTCGGCCGAATTCCGTATTCTCAAATAAAAGCCCATCCGAAAACCCAAAAAACCGCGGCTAACGCCAAGGCGGCTGATCCCTCGACTAAAAGAGAACATCATGTCAGAGTCACGACGATCCTTTTTGCAAACTGCTTCGGCAGGTTTCGGCTACCTCGCATTCGCTGGCCTGAGCACACTCCACGCATCGCGCGTGAGTGGCTTCTATGGGGGTTCCGAGGACGAGCAGTCGGGCAACCCGCTGGCACCCAAGGCTCCGCATTTTCCAGCCAAGGCCAAGCATGTGATCTTCCTGTGCATGCAAGGAGGTCCATCGCATATCGATACATTCGATTACAAGCCGCAGTTGGCGGGCGACTCGGGCAAAACAGGTTCCGGAGCCCGCGGAGGGATGCGTAAACTGATGGCATCGCCCTGGAAGTTCAACCAGCAGGGAAAAAGTGGACTGTGGGTTTCCGAGCTGCTTCCTGAAATTGGCAAGCATGCCGATGAGCTGTGCCTGATCCGTTCCATGCATTGCGATCAGCCCATTCACCCGCGGGCGATGACTCAGATGCATACAGGCAACGCGCAGTTTGTGCGTCCGTCGTTGGGAGCGTGGACGCTATATGGCTTGGGGACGGAGAACGAGAGCTTGCCTGGTTATATCGCGCTCAATCCGCAAGCTGCTGCCGGCCAAAATTATGGGAGCGCGTTCTTACCCGCGATCTATCAAGGGACCAAGGTGGGACGTCAGGCGGGACCACGTCCAGGAATGAATCGTGCAGGGAACAACAGCGCACCCCTGCCCGATCTGACCAACCCGCGCATATCCCGATCCTCGCAGAGACTTCAAATCGATTTGATTCAGAAACTCAATCAACAGAAACTCAAACGGGATGGCGAGGACGCCAACGTGGAAGGAATCATCGAGTCTTACGAACTCGCATTCCGCATGCAAGACAAGCTTCCTGAATTGATGGATCTGTCGGGAGAGTCGCAGAAGACACTCTCGCTCTATGGGATCGGAAACAACTCGACGGATAATTTCGGACGTCAATGTCTGATGGCGAGACGTTTCGTCGAGGCTGGTGTGCGATTCATCGAGCTATCCCATGGCAACTGGGACCATCACCAGCGCCTTCGCGACCAACTACCCGATAAGTGCAATGAGATCGACCAACCGATCGCAGGGCTGTTGGCGGATCTCAAGCAACGAGGATTGCTTGAGGAGACTCTGGTGATCTGGGGAGGCGAATTCGGACGCACACCCGATGCCCAGAACGGTGATGGCCGCGACCACAACAACAAGGGGTACACCACATGGATGGCGGGGGGAGGCGTTCGCGGCGGATTCTCCTACGGTGCTACCGATGAACACGGTGGCGAGGCAGTCGAGAACAAGTGCCATGTCCACGATTGGCATGCAACGATCCTGCATATGCTCGGCCTGGACCATGAGCGGCTTACTTACCGCTACGCAGGCCGCAACTTCCGACTCACCGATGTCTATGGAACGGTGATCAAAGACATCGTGGCGTGA
>CAYXFO010000002.1:30956-35723 GCA_964464255.1 uncultured Pirellula sp. | reverse complement strand
GGTCGGTTGACTGAAGTGCTTGCAGAGTCGTCGACCTCAAGCGGTGCTCCAAGAGATCGACCGCCTGTGCCGCTAGCGCTCCGTCAAGCACGCGGTGATCGCATAGCAATACTACCTCGCAATCACCATTCGGCCGAATCGGGCCCATAGAGAGACTCGTTGTTGTTACCAACGGATGGTGTGCGTTGAGGGCTCCCCAACCACCCAGATTGGAGATGCTGAACGTTCCCAAATGCTTCGCTCTTCTCCTACCGGACCATCGCATGAGAATCCACCAAGTGATTTTCCGTAGCAGTTTCGGTCTGTTCTCCATCTTCAAACCATCGCGAAAGAATTCGTTGAGCGGAGATGTAGTAAATCTTGCAATCGTTTGCTGGGTTTGCTCAATGGTCGATCGTTGGGATTCGGAAATGCGTCCCCAAACCAATCTTTCATTGCCTTGGTCGTCGGTGCGTTGAATGGTGATCGAAGCTACCGGATTCGGATGCCGGTACAGATACTCCAGCGGTTTCTCGACGTATACTTCCCTAAGTTCCGAGATCTCCTGCGAGATTCCTGAATACGCGTGGCACAAGAGTGCTGTCCAACCAATCCGCGAGGGATATCGCTTTCGTGCGTCATCCACAGCACCTAATTGCATAACGCGATGCACGGGAAAACTGGGGACCGTCAGTGCTGCGTGCGCGATGTCGATTGCCATACGTCGGTGTCGCGGGAACGTTCGACGCAGACCGCGATCCCGCTCTCGTCGATGAGAATCCATTGCCATCAGCCGAGTATCCTATCTCCGCGCGGAGGGGCGAAGCGACATTACTTGCTATTCTTAAATTCGTTGATCGTTGCTTGCTTCTCGACCGCGCCCAATCTGCTTTTCTTGGGGGCCAGAAAGTTGGTGATCTGAGCATCGGCTTGCAGTTTGGACATTGCGTTGTCCATCTCGAGCCGAGTCTTCTTCTCGCGTATTTCACTCATCAACTCTACTCGCACCGCATTGATGTCTGTCACTACAGGATCGGTGAACCCTTGGCATCGCAAGATGACGTATTGGCCGCCGACCTCGATGATTGCGGACATTTCACTCGGTTTCATACCGAAAGCCGCTTTTTCCAAGGTTGGCTGACCACTGTGTCGACGCAAGGGTGGAACTTTGCCAAAGTTGCTCCGGGAACTAGGCTCCACAGAATATTGATTAGCAAGTTCGCCGAAGAACTGTTCGGTGGGCCGATTGCGTGCCATTTCCCAAACCTCTTGGGCGGTTCGCTGGTTGCTGAGGACAATCGCTAATACTTCTGCTCGCGTGCCGAAGTTCGCCTCGAAGCCCTTTTGGATATCTTCCTCAGTGACTTGGACTCGGTTGGCCACCAACTTCTTCAAAGCCACGGTTGGTTGAATAACGTCGCGAATGTACATGTCCACGGTCTTGCCTTCATCGCTCAGGACATCGGCAATCCAACGTTGAATATCCGGGGTGCCATCGGACTGCACATAACCGTAGAACTCTGCGGTGTAGCGGATTTCGCTATCGATATCAGCTTGCGTTACCTGCAGTTTGTCAGCCGCTAATGCTTGCTCCACCAGTTTCATGTTGATCTCGTTATCGAGCACCGTTGGTCCGAATCGCTTCACGCACTCCTTTTCCAGGACTGTCATCATGAGAGCTTGTCCATTGATGACTGCCGCAACTCCGGGGTACTGCTGTTGCAATTCCGGTTTGCCAAGAACGCTGATCACTTGTGCGTTGTCCCGAAGTGACACATAAGTTTGTTCGGCCGATTTTCTAAGCTTTTCTTCTTCGATATCAGATCGGATACGGTTTTGAATCTCTGTTAGTTGCGCTGCTGGTGGATTCGCAGGAGGGAAATGACGCACGCATTGCAGAGTGATACAGAACTCGCCGATTTGGAAGATGTTGGAGATTTCCCCAGGTTGCAGTTTGAACGAGACCTTCTCGATATCATCGTCCCCCATGTTCTTGCGAATGGGTGGAAGCAAACCTTCGACGCTGGCACTAGCAGGATCTTCGCTGTGATCTCGTGCGAGCGTTTTGAACATGTCGGGGTCCGCAACGGCCTGCTGATGAAGCTGTGTCAGTTTCTGCATGTCTTTGCATGCGATCATTCGCACCTGGACCTTGGGACCGAATTCGCGTTGAAATGCATGGTCGAGTTCCTGTGGCGAGACCATGATGGCCTCCTTGCTTAGTGCACGCAACGAGAGCATATGCCAAACGATATCGGTGGCATAATGCTCAGGGGCGATATTTCGTTCTTCCTGTAGCAGTTTCAGGAACATCGGGACGGTCAACCCAAACTTCGAAGCGGTGCGAGCGATTTCGTCATCGACGTCCTTCTTGGTTACTTCGATCTTACGCGCTTGACACGCCTGAAGGAGCAGGGTCCGGTTGGCCATGTTTTCGAGAAGTTCTTCGCCATGTCGAGCGATGCATTGCTGAGCAAGCTCGCCGAGAGAAATCGGCTGGCCGTTTACCGTGGCAACAACGGCAGGACCAACATCCGCCTGAGGAACATTCTTGACGGACGATGCGGGGGTCGCCTGCACTCGGTTCCCTTGCGATTTCGGCGATAGTGCTTCATCCTGCGCACAAACCAAAGCAGCATGCCCGAAGATCACTCCGCAAGAGCCGAGGATAATGAGTCGGCCGGAACGAGTTAGAATCGTCGGTAGGGAAAATCGCATGGGTATCCTCATGAAGAATGCGAAAGGGAAGAATGCGAAAGGTACGGGTAGCGACGCGCTTGGTTGCAAAGGGTGCAAAACTGAAAATCTCTGGCGAGACTGATCCGAGGGGAGTGTACGGAAGCACAAAAATTCGGGTCAATACGGATTTGCCCGTCCCTAGACCCGATCGCCATCCCAAAACCTCTTCCCGCTCGTTAAAATTCACGTCTTCGCTCTCCGGCGATGTTCTCCCAAAATCTCACTCTCAGGCACATGAATGCCAGCAATTACACCGAATGAGCCGACTCGCGATTTAGCGGAGCATGCCCGCTCGGAAGCATTACGCGGGCGCGATGGAAAATGGGTATTCGAGTTGTCCTACGATGCTTGGTCGCACTTGCAATTGATCGATGCCCAGGGAAAGATCTACGGGGATGTTGTCGTGCTACCTCTTTTTCCCGTAGCGACCCCCAGAGAATGGATTTCGATCGTCAGTTCCGAAGGGGAGGAACTTGTTTGCCTTCGCGATGTTTCTGGAGTGTCGCAGGCCAATCGCGAGAAGATCGAACAAGAATTGGCCTATCGCGAATTCGTTCCACAAATCCATAAAGTGTTGTCGGTTTCGGGAACGCAAGAGCCGTGCGAATGGGAAGTGGAAACCAATTTTGGACGGACTCGATTCGTGCTGAATTCGGAGGAGGATGTGCGTCGAGTCAGCGCTTGGACAGTCCATTTCGTGGATGCGAGCGGAGGTCGTTTTCGCGTCGATGATATCCGCAAATTGGACAGCCGTTCGCGAGCTTTTGTGGAGTGGTATGTCTAAACAAGAGCAACGCATCGATGGCAAGGCATCGAGAGATATCCGAGGAAAGATGGTCTTGTTGGGGACGGGAACGAGCGTCGGCGTTCCCTGCTTGGGATGCGAATGCGATGTTTGCACCGGAGGTCATCCGCGAAATCAGCGAACGCGGACCAGCGCTATCCTTGGCTTGCCCGAGGGGAACCTACTGATCGATACGTCGCCCGATCTTCGAACACAACTTCTTCGCGAGAAGATCGCTATCGCCCACGCCGTGATCTACACGCATGAGCATGCGGACCATCTTCATGGCTTGGATGATGTTCGCTTGTTCCCGTTCATATTGGGGCATGCTATTCCCCTGTATGCAGCGCAGGGGGTTGAGGATCGCATCCGTCGTGTTTTTGACTACGCCTTTAGCGGGCGAGAGCACACGCACCCGGGCGCAGTGCCTCAACTCGAGCTTCGGCACTTGGAGGAAAAACCTTTTCGAGTCCTCGGCGCAGATGTCATCCCCGTGCCATTGGTACATGGCCCCAACTGTCGTGTTTTGGGTTTCCGATTCGGAAATGTGGCATACTGCACCGACACCAATCGGATCGAACAGGAGAGTATGAATTTGCTGCGTGGATTGGATGTTTTGATTTTGGATTCGCTTCGCATGCGACCTCATCCGACCCATTTATCTGTGCCCGAAGCTCTGGATATCGTCGAGGAACTTCAGCCGAAGAAAACCTATTTGATTCATTTATCCCACGAACTCGATTACACCACCTTTCATCGCGAATTGCCAGACAATGTCCATTTGGCCTATGATGGTCTTGAGATTCATCTGACCTAAACAGTCAATACCGAGTTGCTAACCGTATCCTTCCTACAAGTTCCAGTGCCTGCGAAACTTTCCCGTCCATCAACCGATCGCGATGCCGAAGGCTTTCTCGAAAGCTTGATCGGAATTTTTTATGGCAACCTGGAATCGGTGGGCCGCTTTGAACTGGCAGAGGCTTTGGCTGTTCCATCGCCGTATTCGACACTCTTGGCACACAACCGGCATATGACCGTCACCGTCGAAGCGTTTCACAACGATGCGGTGGATGTGCACGTGTTGCGTTCACTGAGGCGAGGGGACAACTATAGCCGCGAAATCATACTTCGCACGCAGCAACTCGGACATGTTGTCCAGTACGGTATTGTGAGGCTCCATTTGCACCGAATCGCAGAGGAGCCCAAACGTGAAATTCTCGAAGAAAAAAAACCGCTGGGTCGGGTACTCATCGAACATCAAGTAC
>CAYXFO010000002.1:0-30946 GCA_964464255.1 uncultured Pirellula sp. | reverse complement strand
GCGCGAGGTCGAGCTATTCGATCTATGGCGCATCCAATGCGGTTCGGTGCTCGCTCAAGCCTTTTCTGTTCCAATCGATACCATCACCTTTGGGCGGACAGCAATGATCCACTGCGATGGCGAACCGGCTATCGAATTGCTGGAGGTTGTCCGCCCTGCAACGGCTCGATAGCCGGTTATGGACCAACCCAGCCATACGAAGCCGATCGTTGATGCGGCTCAGTATCTTGGCACACTCGGGTCGACAACTCGGCTCCAAAGATCGATGCCACCTGCCATACTCAGAGCATCGGGGAAACCGTTCTGACGCAACCAACTCGCCGCTCGAAGCGATCGTCCACCATGATGACAGTAAACCACCACTTGGTTTCCATGCATGGCTTCGATGATATCCGGCGCCGGCGGCCACTGGCTCAAAGGTGCGAGATGCGAGGGTTGAATATTCGCAGTCTGATATTCGTCGGTTTCCCGGCAGTCGAGCAAAAACACCGGAACGCCTCGATCATCGGAACCCCGATCGATCCAACTCTTGACGGTGGCAACATCAACTTCCATAGCTACATCCTCGAGAAGGAAAAGAATGGATCCACTCGTGCGGTTCCGGGACGATTCGCCTAGTGGACGTTGGGGATACCAACCAGTTCCACCGGGATGCGAAGATACTTGGAGTCGCGAAGCACCAAGACTTCGATCGCCTTGCCGATCGCGGAAAGTCCGACGAGTTGCACGAGATGCTCATCGTTTTCTACACGAATCCCGTCGAACTCCAGAATAATATCGCCGTACTGCAATCCCGCCAATTCGGCAGGGCTGTTCGGCTTGATCACTTTCACGAACGCTCCTCGCGGACGTTGTGCGGTAACACCTTCACCCGATTCGGTGTTGAAGGCTCGCTCGACACTGACTCCCAGGTAGGATCGTTGAACTTCACCACGCTCGACCAATTGCTTAGCGATGTGCAAAGCCAAATTGATAGGAATCGAGAAACCGATCCCTTCGTTACCTCCTGAGTTGCTGGCAATTGCCGTGTTGATTCCAACGACTTCGCCACGCATATTCATCAATGGACCGCCACTGTTGCCTGGATTGATCGCTGCATCGGTTTGGATGAAGTCCTGGTAGACGATCGACTTCGATCCCAATTCCAAGTTGCGGCGTCCCTTTGCGCTGACGATTCCATAGCTCACGGAATGATTGAGACCGAAGGGGCTTCCAACCGCGAACACATAGTCACCAACTTCTAGGTTGCGGCTGTCCCCGATCCTTGCTGCTGGCAAGTCGCTTCGACGAACATCGAGCACCGCCAGATCGGTTGAGGGATCATCCCATATTCGATTGGCCTTAAGGGGAATTCCTTCGAACGTTTCGATCCTGATGTTGTTTTGTAGCGCTGTGTGAATGACATGGCGATTGGTCAAAACAAAATTGCCGCTACCGATCTGGATCACGACACCAGAACCTGCTTCCTCCACCCGCTGTTGGTCCTTGGCTCGACCGTCATTTCGACCGCTGTTCTGTCCGGTTCCCTCTTTCAGGGCTTCAATGTGGACCACCGTGGGGGTTACGAGCCGAACCGCCTTGCGAAGGATCTGCGTCTGTCGTTCGAGAAGCGAAACCTCTTCGGCTAATTGCGCGTATTGCTCATCTCGATTACGCCACGGCACTGTTTGCACTGGGCTCGACCCGCGCTGACCACGAGCCTCACCGATCGGGTCACTGAAACCGGATACTGTTCCAAAGTCCTGGGCACAAACCGTATGTGGTATCGATCCAGTGAGGAACGTAAGGCCAGCAACGGTTATAGCGATCAGCAGGAGCTTCTTTTTCATTGCGATCGCTGTCGATCCGTTGGCGTAAAGAGGGGGGGAATGTCACCCCATACGAGGTTGTTTCGTACATCTCGGCACTTCGACGAACACCTTTTCAAATCAAACGACGCGAATGAAGGCTTTCAATCGTTTCGCTACACGACATGCCTAAACTGCCCGAAGCACCAGATGTAGGGATTGTTACTCCCTTGCGATGAAGGAGTGTCGCAGCGGATATCGGGACTCAAAGAATGGGGGATCTGGCTTCGTCGGCTCTCGGTCCGAGGTTCCCGTAGCGATGATAGTCGAATGAGAGGCTCTGTTCGACTACATACCAGAGCAGTTCCAAGTGCGAGGCCACGACGGGCGCATCGGCGATAAAGACGAAATTCTCGTTTGCTGCTCTGCGTATCGACTCGGGAACTCTTGACGGACAAGCATAGCGCAAGCGGGGAACGCCACCACCGCGCAATCCGTTTTCCAACTCCTGATCCGATTCATCGATAAATTCGATACGTCCGGCCCACGGCAACGTCAACTGTTCCAAGGCATCGATCATCTGCGAATCGAAACGAGGATCGAATGAGACGGCGGCACGGCATCCTGAAGCAACGGCGGCCGCACATCGTGCAACGATTTGCCAGGGTGTGTCCTCAGTATGCAACCGAATCCAGATCGGAGTCACGGGCAGATACCGACGGCAATTATCTTGACCGATCAACTTGAAATGGTCGTGCTCCACAAGGATTTCCTCACGGGCAAACCGGTCGTACTGGCTGAGGGCCGACCGCAACCGATCGATGTCCTCAGCGCCACCCTGAGGATGCCCCAGGAGAAGTCGGCTCGAGCGATCCAATCGCTCCGAGAGCGTATTGAGAACCGGCAATTGCGGTTTTGCATCGCGTGTTGCGAGAGTCGAGCCAGCGGGGGTGGACACCTTCGTCAACATCGTCACATAGTTAGGGCCCCCGGCCTTCGCGCCAGGACCGAATGCACTCTTGCCCATCCCCCCGAACGGTTGTCTGAGCACAATCGCGCCGGTCGTTGGTCGATTGACATACAGGTTCCCAGCGCGGATTCGCTGTTTCCACTGCTGCTGTTCGCGATCGTCTAGCGATTCCAGGCCGCTGGTCAGTCCGTAACCCGTGGCATTCACGATGTCGATGGCCTCGTCCAGTTTCCGATATGGTAGCGCGCCGAGAACTGGGCCGAACAATTCCGTCATGTGAGTGAAGTTGCCTGGAGTAACATTCCACTTCACGCCTGGAGTGTAAAGACATGGATTGTCTCCCAATTGAGTCGGCATCACGAGCCAATGCTCGCCATGTTCGAGTTCCTTGAGTCCTCGCAACAGGTCTCCGCTCGGTGGTCGAATGAGAGGTCCCATCTTGGTGGGAAGATCCCAGGCGGATCCGACCCGAAGACTGGTCACTGCATCGGTGAACTGCTCGCGAAATTCCTTGCTGTCGAAGACTTCCTGTTCGAGAATCAGGAGCGATGTCGCGCTACACTTTTGTCCTGCGTGCGAGAATGCGCTATGAAGAATATTCTTGATTGCCAGATCGCGATCGCTTAGTCCGCTGACGATGGTTGCATTCTTACCTCCGGTCTCGGCAAGCAACTGAAGAGCGGGATGGGCATCGAGCATTTGTTTGGCGGTATCGGTCCCACCTGTCAGGATGACTCGTGCGAGTTCGGGATGGCTGAGAAGATGTTTTCCGGCCAAGGCTCCGCTGCAGGGGATGAATTGAAGGGCTTCGCGAGGAACCCCGCCGCGCCAGAAGCATTGGCACATGACGTACGCGGGTAGCGTTGTGTCGGAAGCTGGTTTCAAGATGACCGTATTGCCCGCTGCCAATGCGGAAGCGATCCCCCCGCATGGAATTGCGATAGGGAAGTTCCAAGGACTGATTACAACGACCGCACCGGCAGGCCGGACATCGATCGATCGATCTTGGTACAGATCCAGTGCACAGCGACCGTAGAACTCGACAAAGTCGATAGCTTCGCTGACCTCTGGATCGCTTTCGGAGATGGTTTTGCCACCATCGGCCAACGCAGCTCCGATCAAATCGCCGCGAGCTTGGCGCAGCTCCTGCGCAACGTTCCTGAGGATGCGATAGCGATCTGCGGGAGCGAGTCCGCGCCAACCGCTCGGATCCTGGACCGAGCAGTTCATCGCTTCTTGCAATTGCGAAGCGTCGGCAGGTCGGAATTTCGCGGCCACCACACCGGGTCTCGATGGATCCATCGAGGCGACTTCGTCCCCCCGTCCTTCGGTCTCTCGGTTCCCGATCGAAAGGGGGACGAAGGTTGCGTTCTGGTCGCAGCGAGGTTGCCACTGTTGAATGATTTGCTTAGCCCATTGCCCATTTGCGGGAATGGAGAAATCGGTGTCTGCCTCATTCGCGAAGACTTGCCAGCGGGTGGGTTCGGTGGGTTGTGGAGGTGGAAGATTGCGATCTTGTTGACGTCGAGGCCGCACTGAGACATCGCGGATGCGTTGCACCGACTCCATGAAACCGTTTTCCAATCGTTGCCATGTCGATGATCCGGGCTGAATTCGGAACGCATGTCGCAGGAAATTATCGGGGCCGGTATTCTCATCGAGGCGTCGAATCAAGTAACCGATAGCGTTGATGAATTCCTCGCGATGGCATGCCGGTGCATAGAGCAACATGCTGCGAGACAATTCGAACATTGCGCGGCGTTGATGGTTGGCCATCCCTTCGAGCATCTCAAATTGAACCCGATCCAACGACTGCGTTGCGACGGCCAGGATCATTCCATAGGCGAGGTCGAACAGATTATGCGAAGCAATACCCAGATAGACCGCTTCGCTATGTTCGGGGCGCATTGCGTAGCGAAGCATTCGTTTGTAGTTGGCATCGGTCTCGATCTTGGAGCGATACGGAGCTTGAGGCCAACCGCGCAGCGAAGCTTCCACACGCTCCATTTCCATATTGGCACCCTTCACAACGCGGATGGTGATCGGGGATCCTCCGTTCCGATAACGCTCGATGGCCCACTGAGTGATGGATTCCTGCACGAGGGAAGAGTCGGGGATATACGCTTGAAGCGCGATTCCACCTCGAACCTTTTCCAATCCCTTGCGTGAGAGCGTTCGCATAAAGATTTCGGAGGTGAGGTACAGATCGCGATACTCCTCCATATCCAGATAAACGAACTTTGGCACCGAAGTTCCATCAGGCCTTATGAAAGTTTCCTTCGCTGCGGCGCGGTAGAGGAGTTCCAATCGATCCGATACCACGCGAATGGTATGCTCTCTCGCAAGTGGAGAGATCTGAGAATAGAGTGTTGAGATCTTGATGGAGACGCATTCGATCTCAGGAAGCTGGAGCACCGCAAGATAACGCTCCAATCGGCGTCGCGATTCTTCTTCTCCGAGAATTGCCTCTCCCAGGAAGTTCACGTTCATGCGAACACCTTCCTGCGTTCTTTCTCGCAGGTGTCCGCACAATTTGTCTCGTTCTGCGGGCAAGATGACGTTGGCTGTTTCCTTCCGCATCTTCTCCTTGACCATCGGAACCGCAACACCCGGCAGGAATTCGCCAAAGGACTGAAAGCCCTTGAGAAGAGCTTGGTCGAAAACGCTGAAGAAACGCGGGACTCCCTGGACGTCGAGGATATGCACCATCTGATCGACGACTCGACCGGGAGAGATGCTTCGAAAGCTTTGGTCGGTAATTTGCGTGAGGGTTGATTTGTCTTCTGGATGCTGGAGCATGCGATCGAGTTCTGCTTGTTGGCGCCGCTCTTGGGGAGTTTGCAATTGCCCGGCTCGTTCCTGGAGAATGCGGGAGAGAGCCAATGCAGCGTCCACGAGTCGCGGGTCCTCGACCGATACCCCTGCCGTTCCGCTTACCCCGGAATCGAACAGGATCTCTCGAACACGATCGACACGCAGTGGGGTTCCAGAAAACGCAGTTCCGCTCATAGTTGCCGGGTCCTCAACGGAAAAATCTTTGATTCAGCCGATCGATTAATCAAGCCAATCGCTGTTCGCGAGTCGCTCAGGAACATACTGTTCGGTGACATAGCTAATGTCGCGGCTGATAAGGGCTTCGACTTCGAGCTTGAAACCGTTGCTGATCATCTTGTTGATCTCTGCCTGCCAAGGCTTCTTGTCTCTGAACCAAGGATACTGCGCGATTTGCTTGGCTCGGTTGCGATCCTTGTCGTCCAGTTTGATCGTGACATTGTCCTTGAGTTGACATCGCTCGAAGTCAAAGCTTCGCAAGCCGATGAATTTCGCGTCTGGAATCGCCATTCGCATGCTCTCAAAAGCAAGGTTGATCGAGCCTTGTTTGATGACGCTGTAGATGTAGTATCCCCAAGGATCGTTGTCCAAGAGGCAGAATACCGGCAATTTGTGTTCATTGTGCAATCGATGGAGCATGCGTCGGACGCCTCGCGATGGCTGGCCGGCGCCGTGAGAGACGATGCACTGGTGTTTTTTCCAGAATCGGTCTTCATTGAAGCGTTGCCAAACCGTTCCCTTTTCGACATGCAGGATGAATTTGGCTTCGCATTTTTTGATGCGCACACGGTCCGGTTCGACGATGCTCGGGATGGGGTAGCCAGCGGCACCCATTCGGGCGGCATCGAGTTCGTTTTCGCCGTCGATGATCACGATCGGACCGGCCAACGCACCCTTGGGTTCGGCGTAAAGATGCAACTCTTCTCGCATCGCGCCGGTGATGACTTCCAAGTCCTCGATGACCGTGTCGGATTCCCCCTGGTCTTCGAAGGTGTTTTCCTTGGTACCGTCGATGGCATGTTTGAGCATGTAGTACAGACCTCGGATGCTGGTCGATTTGCCTTGGCGAATCAGCCGCGTGCAACCGCTTCCAACCAGGAGGGTCTGCATATACGAACGGGCTTGGTTCAGATTGAACAGTTCTCGCCGATTCGTCTTGCTCCCCATTTCGATCAATCGCCGCTTGCGATTAAAATGGCTATTGGACAGAGAGCGAGAGGGGACATCCAGGTAGGGGTCCCGCCGTTTCTTGGCAACCTCGATGACGGAACAGGCCAACCTTTGCAGCTTGGCCATGGTTTCGACGTCTTTTCCCTTGATCGGTACTTCTTTTTCTTCTTCCTCGGTGCGACGAGCCCGCTTTGCCATAGATGTCCCCTTCCTGTGATGCTGAACTTCTCCTTTTGTACTGGTCTGTTCCGAACTTGCCTAGGACGCTGTCCGATTGGAATCTTAAGCCTTTTGCTACTACCCTCGGCTATGGGGCAGGAGAATCCCGAAGAACCTGCGGATGCTCCCAACCCCTGGATCGCGACAGCTCCCCCAGCCTTCGCACGGCTGATCGACAAGGGGCAAGTTCGAATTATCACCGATGACCAACGGCTGGCGTCTGCCGGAAAACAGGCATTGACCTTCTTTCGCTTTGATCTCGATTACCGATATCGATTCGAACTCACTCGGGTTCGTCCGATAGCCGACGACCCTACGCTCGCTGAAGGAGATATCTTTGCTCGCGTTCGATTGACCAAACTGATAGGGGGGCACCAGGTGATACTAAAGAAGGAATATCAGCCTGCGAAGCCTTGGGAATCGATGTTGCTGCAGCATGAGTTCGACCATGTGTCGATCAGCACGGATCCGCGATTAAAAAAAATTGCCGAAGAAGTTTTGGTGCAACCGATTCGGTGTACGGTCCGATGGACCAAAGCGCAGGGATTGCAACGAGAAGCCATCGACACAGCGATCAAGGAGGAAATGTCCGCCCGAATCTCTGAATTAGAGAGGCTCGTTCAAACCAATTATGATGCCCTCGATCGAGAAACCCGCGACGGTCAAGCGAACCTAAGAGAGCGTTTCAAGTTCTTTCAGGAACTGTACAGTAGGCCATGGCTAGGCAAATCCGAGTTCAAGTACCTGGACGCGATTCGTTCTTCAACGCAAGATAGCGCGAACAAGAACAAGGAAGTCCTCGAGCACTATTTATCTGTTGAATCTCCGTGACGTCTCCATCCTCCCTATCCGGAACAGCCCCCTGGTGTCCGGACAAGCATCGTGCGCGGATGGAACTGCTAGCCATGTGGCTATGTGGCGCTTCGTACTTCGTTCAATTCTTGGCGATGGCCTTCGCATCATTTCCATTGCAGACTCATCTGCGCAAGCTGATCGATCCGTCATCGGCGAGCTTGATAGCGGGGCTCGTCCCGATCGCTACATGTTCAGCCTATTTGATCTTTCGCCTCGCGGAATGGATGAAGTGGACTCGTTTTCCCCAACGAACGCTGGTGCTAACCGCTCTGCTGCTATCCCTGTTTCAACTGGTTTTGGGCTGGCAGATCAGTCGCCTCAGCGCTGGCGAGTTCATACTGGGCCCTGTCTTGGACACAGGTATCTGCATCCTCCTCATGGGTTGCGCGAATGCTAGTTGCATGATTTTGCTCAATCACATCGCAGTAGCGACTCTCAAGCAATTCGCATCCGCCGTTCGAGCTGCCGGGACCGCAGGCTATATGGTCGCTGTCCTGTTGATGGGGAGTATCTGGACCGATGCAGCAAGTATCGAACAGAGCCATCTGTTCATCGCCAGCGGTATCAGCATCATTCACTGCGCATTGGCACTGATCGGGGCGTGGTTTCTGGGAGATACGTTGCAGGAGAAAATCGGTCACTCAGCCACAAATGCAAGTGTCGGAATCATCGGTCAACGTGCCGACGATCCGGATACTTCCGACCGGCACACTACGAAATCCTACTCCATTGATTCCATGGATACTGATTCCTCTTGCGTACCGACCGCATCGCCCGTGCGAGGCGAGACACTAACTTGGTGGGGGCTGTTGATCTTGGTCTGGATGGTTGCGATGTGCGAGATGGGTTATGCACTGTACTCGCATGAGTTCATGACGGAGCTTTATGGGACCCTCGGCTATTATCTGTTTGCAACCGGTTTGGCTCTTGAAATCGTTCTTTTGCTACTGGTTTCCAGAGCGACTGCGCTCAGGAGCCGTCTCCTCTTTCTCGGTCCACTGGGATGGATTCTATTGATGCTCGGAGGACTGCTTGCGATTGGAGGTATGCCCTCGTTCGGAGTACTCACGCTGGCGATGGCGCTCAACTGCCCTTTTCAGATGTCGGTGAGCGAGCATGTGCACCGGATCGATGCTCGGGTTTTGGGTGTTGCCTCGGTCTCGCTCGCTCAAGCTCTGGGATACATGTCCGCAGCAGGCTTGTCGGCACTGGTATCTCGCGAGGAAACAGGCCCACGCAATTTATGGCTCTGCATGATTCCCATAGGAGCGGTCGCGATGCTGCTGTCGATTTGGAAAATGAAGCGCATGCAAGCGAATGTTGCCCTGCTCTCGAACAACGAATAGGCAGTTTAGGGTGAGACTTAGAGCTACGCTTCAAGCCATCAAGAGATCGGTTCTAGTTGGCAATCGTCCAATGCGACACTGGCTCCGCGACCCATGTATCGGACTGCGATCAAAAGGCGTATTTCGTTTTCGCGTCGTAGGACCGTCCCTTCAAAACCCTTGAACACGCCGCTGCGAACTCGAACCTTCTGGCCTGGCTCGAGCCTCAATTCCGGTGCCAAGGGCGCATCGGTCAGGATCAGATCATGAATCTGTCGCAGGTCGGTGATCAGTTCCTCGGGGCGTGCTACGGGCAACCAACGTGAAACCGAACCTGTCGACACCGCGTTGTAGCGGGCCATTTCGTCTCCACAGACGAAGACGTAGTTAGGGAATAACGGCTCGTAGCTAGTTCGAATCCGGCCCGATGGCGACCGAAAACGCCGCGAGATCGTCGGACCATAGTAAGGGATCTGAAGCTCCGTCAACTGCCGCATTAGCTTCTTCTCGAACCGTGGCATCGTATACAGCGCCCACCACGGCTGATTTCCCTGTTCGAGAAACTCAGGGGATAAAAGATTGTCGGGCCAAATATCCGGCTCTTGTTTGAGTATCGGCATAAGTGTTTATCAACCCGAAAAGCGTAACTCTCTGTCCGAATAGATCCTACGCCACTGTTCCGAACCAGTAAACGAGAAATTCCTGTCTAATCCCCGCTCGCGGGGGAATTCCACGGGTGGCAGCGTGTAACCGGGAGTTCCTCGCCAGACCCTAACTTCGATACCAACCGCAAGGACCGAAAAGGTGGATTCCTGTGAATCGGATTAGAGATAGCTATTCCCTGGGGTATGAATCCATCTAGCAGCAGCGCTAACCAAATCGATACAGTAGCGACCTGACAGTAGAGTTCTGTCGGCACCGAAGTGCTTTCGCAAAGTGAATCGCGAAGATGAAAAAGCCCCTCCCCATTGGATTCTTGCTCATAACAGTTTTGTCCCTCGGGGGATGCCAGAGCTCTCGTTATGCTGAACGTTTTGGTTTCGGTACGATGGACAAGCAAAAGGCCCGGGCCGCTGACTTCGATCCCTATCCGCTGAACGACATCGGCCCGGAAGTTCTTGGAGGGAGGCCTCGCGGGTTCTTCGACCCAACTCCAGAACCCAAACGAGCCGAGTTGCAGGCACAGCGCAATCCTTGGAATGGATACCCGCAGAGATAGTTCTGGAGAGACGTTGTCTACGGCATCGGCTCGCAAGTCGCGATTTTTCGATGCAATCTCAACCCGAAACGTAAGTGAGGGATGGACTGTACGTCGCTTGCGATGTCTTCCCCCGTGCGTCCCTCGCTCACACGCTCACGCGTCGGGTTGTAAGAATCCTAACAGCATCTCTCGTGCTTGATGAGCCGAATGAGCAGCCGCCTCAGGGGTTTCATCGAGCACGGTGATGTGCCCCATCTTTCGTCCAGGCCGTGGCTCATGTTTACCGTACAGGTGCAGATAGGTCTTGCCTCGCTCGAGCACTCGATCAAAGCGAGGAGTATGATCGCCCCAGATATCTCCCAAGAGATTGACCATGGCGGCCGGCTGAATCAGATCGGTGGATCCGAGTGGCAAATTGCAGATCGCTCGAACCTGTTGCTCGAATTGGCTTGTTCGATGGGCCTCAATCGTCAGGTGTCCTGAGTTGTGGGGGCGCGGCGCCAGTTCATTGATCATCAGGTTGCTATGCGCATCGACAAAAAATTCCACGCATAGAATTCCTTCCAATCGCAACGACTCCGCGACTCCTCTCGCGATGTCCTGAGCGGAATCGGCGACATGCTGCAGATTCCGACTGGCTGGACACATGGTAATGTCCAAGATGTGATGGACATGTTTGTTGGTAAACATCGGATAGGTTTGAACCTGTCCATCCGGGTTGCGAGCCACAATAACGGACACTTCGGCTTGATAGGTGATCCATTTCTCCGCGATGACGGATTCCGGTCCGAGTTGCTCCAGAGCATCATTCGCTTCCGCGAGAGAGTTTGCTTTGCGTTGACCTTTCCCGTCATACCCCCACTTGGACGTTTTCAAAACGAGCGGCCACTCGAGTTGTTCCGCCGCAATAATCAGATCCTGTGGACTGAGGATTTCGTAAAAGGGAGTGACGGGGAACCCCAGGGTGCGGAGCGTTTGCTTCTCGCGGATTCGATGCTGAGCGATCGAGAGAATCTCCATGCTTGGCCGGATCACTGTCCATTCAGCTGCCCTTTGTACGGCCTCTAAATGGATATTCTCAAATTCCAGGGACACCACATCGACTTGCTGCGCGAATTCTTGGACGGCCTTGGGATCGAGGTAATCTCCCCGCACCGTGGCATCTGCGGCCTGAGATGCCGGGCTATTCGCCTCGTCGGTGAATACAACAACGTGATACCCGAGCCGCTGCGCGGCATGCGTGAACATGCGCCCCAGTTGTCCACCACCGAAAACACCCAAGCGAGCGCCTGGCAAAATGCGATTGTGCAGTTTGCTCATGAATCAATATGCTTTCCAGCGATCCGCTTTCGGGCGATCCACTTTCGGGCATCGAGCGCTTTCGGGAATCCCTCGCTTTTAGTCATTCCCGTTTTGGAGATCCGCATCTGCCAATACTTTCTCGGTCTGTTTCTGGATGAATTCATCGAGCTTGGTGGAGAGTGAAGGGTCTTGCAAAGCGAGAATACGTACCGCCAGCAATCCTGCATTCTTGGCTCCCGCAGGGCCGATCGCGAGCGTTCCTACCGGAATTCCTCCCGGCATCTGAACGATACTGAGCAACGAATCAAGCCCCGACAACTGACGGCTTGAAACGGGAACCCCTAAGACTGGTAACGACGTACACGACGCAACCATTCCGGGCAGATGAGCCGCTCCGCCAGCCCCTGCAATCAGGACTCTCAATCCGCGATCCGCAGCGGCGGTTGCGTACTGCACCATCCAATGTGGCGTACGATGAGCCGAAACCACACGCGCTTCATACTTCACGCCAAACTCATCGAGAATGCTGCAGGCTTCTCGCATGGTTTCCCAGTCCGATTGAGAGCCCATCACCACCCCTACGCGTGCCTCAGTAGGTTGCAGTAATTGTTCCACTTCCTTCATACCGACCTCCCGGCGTAGCAAGTTCTCCAAGGCTCAAACCTTTGAGCATCGCATCATGGCGATACAGGCATCTTTGAGCAAGCCCGCATCAACCCTCATCGCCAGAAATCATCGAAGGGCCGGAACCGATTGTTTTTTCGTAGTGTCCATCACCGGTCTTCACATACTTGGTGAATCCATGCTTGGCGAGTTTGTTATCGCTAACCGACTTGCCCATCGCATGGTCGGACCAAAATCCACCGATCGCGGTGCGCGCGGGAATCCTCCGAACGGGGAGCCCGCTGTCGGGATGCTGGGTCAAAGGGGGGTCGGACATGCGTTGGAAAACCTCGAAGGTCTCGCCATCAACGCCGTCGTCTCGCATCACTTCGTAAACGTAAATAGGCATAGCGCGTCTCGAATTCGATCAGTCCCTAAACCTTGCGATCGTTGATTTCATCGCAGGAGCAATCTCTGTTGCACTTCTAACTCCAGTATATCTCTCGATTCCGATCAGGAGGAGTTCCCGTCAATCTTGCGAATCGGAACGCACCTGCTCTTCGATCCGCCCATCCGGATAAGCGGTTAAATCCATCAGGGAGTCGCCGATCCGAATTCCACGGACCGTTAGGGATGGCCAAGCGGTCGGGAGTCTCGGTCGTACGCGATAACCATCGTTGGTCGGCTCAAAGCCAAGAAACCCGTACAGCATGATCTGCGGGACTAGGACGCTCTCGAGAAACTCTTGATCCAGTCCGAGGCCACCCGGAGGACCTCCCCCCTGCAAAAGTCCTCGCCCCGGTTTCGCGTAATAGGCTCGATAACCTCCCTCGGCCTCCACCTCGCGAAACCACGTTAGTATCTGCTGGAGTCGCGACCAAGCATCGTCGGGGCCATTGACCTCGAGTCTCGCCCTTAAATCGAAGTAGCTGAAACCCAAAACCGCGCCACCATCCTGCACCTGATCTCCCCACGCGATGGACTCTGGATTGGACCAAACCCATACGTATGTTTCAACGTTGCGTTTGGTTGTCGCACGGGGTGCGAAACGCCACCGATAAATGTCGTTGCCGGTCGAGGTGTCTCCTTCGATCAATCGCTTCCCATCGATCCATTCCATGATGGAATGTGATTGAGACTCCGATGCCAAACCGTAATGGATCGCTTCGAGGTTGACAAACGTAAATCCGTAATCGACTGGTCTACCTTCCCGATCGATCCAACCGACGAAGCGTCCCTTTGACTGATCCCAAAATCGATGCTGAAAATCCTCTCGGATGGATGATGCTAGCTGCGAGGCATCTTCTTTCGAAACCCAATTCAGTGAATTACCGGTTGTTGCATTCGCGCCCAACCCGAGTGCATCGGACGCTGACTCCAACTTGGTATAGCATCTGAACGCGTCATAGAGATACATGGTAGCAATCGCATCGTGAGCCCCGAACGGCAGGAGATCCCAGTAATTGTTGCCCACCCCAATCCCGGGCCGAAGCGACTTGCGGCCAGCAGCATCGAACACCAGTCCGCTACGACCGTCGTGCCCAACCCACGGTACGACGACATGCTTTTGTGCCGCGACATCGAACTCATCGAGCGCATATCGCAAGGCTGCGCGAACTCGGGGCATACTTCGTTTGAGGAACTCGGGGTCCTTGGTCCAAAAGTAGGTGTCGGCACACGCGCGAATGAAGAGAGCATTGGTGATGGGATGTCGCGTATCGATGGCGCTTATCAGCGACTTGAACTTGAGTTCGGCTCCCTGGGCTCCTCGCAGACTGATGCGAATGCGCTGCAACCGCCCCGCGTAGGCCGTTTGTTTGTAAACCGGAATATCCGAGTAAGTGAGTCCGGGATCGCGTGGCACCTCAATAATCATCGACTGTTCCGGACTCCATTCGTTTTCGCCTACGCGTTGCCATTGCAGCGTGCACTGGGCGTTCGCGGGCAACCCCTCCGACCCCCATTCGAGCGTTAGGAACGGCGCGACCAACGTGTCGCAGCTGAACGCGGGAGTTGTTATCGCCATCTCATCGGCGGAAATACGTAGTCTCAAGCCATCGACCGGAGTGATGCCGAGCGTCTCTGCTCCGGTGATTTCCCAACCATCAACCGATGATAAGGGTTGCAACCTGAAATTTTGGATCGCCCAAACATCATGCAGCGTAGAAAAATGAAATCCGAACCCACCACTTTGTTGCCAAGCGGGAAACGGCCAACCATCGCTGTGTGCCATGCCTCGATGCTGTTGCATGGCCACATATCCTTCACTGTCGATGCGGCGTCTGGACAATGAGTCGATGTACTGCTGACGTTTTTTCTTGGAGACCCACAGCGTCGCGTGCGGTAGCCAGCCATCCCACAGCGTGCAATCACTGAATGCTCTATCATGGTGTTTGGCATGCAATGCGTTGAGAGCCTGCATCTCGGTTTCAAAGCCCGGCACCGAAAACTCCGGAAAGGACTGCGCTCGCAACTCGGAAGTGGCGATTGCTAACATCGCCATCAGTAGTATAGCGCGGCTCAGAATCAAAGGCTGCCTCATCAGTTTTTCCTCAGTAAGGGAAGGGATCGCCCCATCGACCATCGGTTTTCTCCGAGAAACCGGACACCGGCAAGCCGTAATCTTGACTTTGGTGGGCCGAGGATGCATAACAAAGATTCGCCAGTCGCCTGCGCACGGTTGCGAATCCGATTGGTCCCCACCTCCACACTCCATCCCCCTCGATGGATGCAAGAACTCAACGGATGCAAGAATGAGTCTTGGCGCTTGCTTTCAACAATCTCATTTGCTTCGCACCGTCACCTTGGTGGTGCTTTGTGGTTTTCTTCCGCAATCGTTATTCGCCCAGACCGACGGTTCGGCTCAAAACATTCCCGCTGTCGGTTTGTCGGGTTTGTCAGATCGTATCGATGCGATTCTTGAAGAGGACCCGCAATGGATGATGGGAGAAAAACTCCCCGATGGTTTGCTGCTCAGGCGACTGTCGCTGGACTTGCGCAACGTCGTGCCGACACAAGAGGAGGTAGATGCCTTTTTTGCAGACAACGGAGAGAATCGATGGTCCCGGTGGATCGAGCGATTCCAAAAAGATTCACTGGCATCGGAACGGTTGGTGGATTGGTATGACAAGACTTTGATGCAGCGGCGGCCGTTCCAACACACCGATCGCGCTGCGTGGTTGCAAATGCTTCGCAAGGCAGTCGATGACCGGACCAGCCTCGACACGATGATGCGTTCGATCGTCACCAGCGCTTGGTGGAATCGGTCACAACGGTCCGAGCAACGATTCTTTCTCGATCGAGGAGGCGACCCGCATGCGATCGCTCGCGATGTCGGCCGAGTTTTGTTCGGTCGCGATATGCAATGCGCTCAATGCCATGACCACCCACAAATCGATGACTATCTTCAGATCGATTATCACGGGCTGCTCGCGTTTGTTTCCGCAAGCTCTTTGGCAGAAGGAACGACCAAGGACGACAAGGGTGCCGATCAAAAGGTACAGCTTTACATAGAGCGTGCAGCGGGGGACGCACCGTTTGAATCGGTCTTCGATAAGGGTATCAAGTTCCGCACGGCGACCCGTGTCCCCGGACAGGTCGAACAATTGGAACCCTATCTCGCGCCCGATCAACGCTATCAACTGCAGCCGAAACCAGAAACCTTTGGAGGAATCGGAGCCCCTCCCATCTCGAGTCGTCGTGAAGCCCTGGCATCCCATCTGAACGGCGGCAATCGAGCATTCGCAGAGAACTGGGCCAATCGTTTATGGGCTCTGATGTTCGGACGAGGAGTGGTCCATCCGCTCGACATGCATCACAGCGACAATCCCCCCTCCAACCCAAGGCTGCTGGCGACCATCACCGATGCATTGATTGCTTCTCAGTTCGATGTCCCGACCATCCTCGCGGAACTTGCTAAGACGAGAGCCTATCAACGCGGGCATCGAACCCCCGTCGAAAACCAAAGTGATTCCCAATCGGTCTTGAACGCCCCTCCCGACCAGGTAACGCAATGGTCGGAGTTTCTGAAGTCACGTGCCTCCATGGCAAAAGCCGAACAGACGCGACTCGCCGATCTACAGACTGCGAAACATGCTGCCATGGACCAAGCTCGAACCGCATGGCGAACCGTTCAGCAGGAGCGGATGGTTGTGCGAGGTGAACTGGATGCTGCAGAGGGAGCTTTCAACGAAGCCCAAAAGAAAGTGGCGGAAGCTCAGAAGGGGCTCGATCAAGCGATCGCTGCCGAGAAGGCGACAGTCAGCAAAATAACACTCTTGGAGGAAGCTGCCCAAAAGCTTGAGCAAGCGAAAAACAGTCCGGAGGATCCTGAACTCGGGCCCGCGATCGCTGCAGCCAAAGCGAGGGCCGAGCAAATGAAAACGGCACTGCCCGCTCAACAGCAAGCCGTCGCTACCGCGACCACCAATCGCGATGCAACGGTTGCTACTCGAGAAGGGGAACGTGTGAAATGGCAAGCAGTCGTCGACAAACTCGCTCCGATCGAGCAGCGCCTGATCGAAGCCGATCGCGTCATGGTCCAAGCTCGCAAGGAGCATGATGCGGCTCGGTCCGAAGCCAATATCCAATCGCAGCGAGCGATTCAGGCAGAACGGTTTCAGCGGTGGTTCGATCTCTCATCCGAGATCGCGGCTAAGCGAACGCAACGAAAGAATTTGGACCAACAAGTTGTCGAAGGAACCGCGACGCTCGCTTCCAATCAAACACTCGTCGACAACGCCCAACAACTCGTTCTAAGTGAGCAAACGAAACTGAAGCAGCACGATGAGCAGATCGCCGTTGTTGCAACCGAAGCCGCTGCCGTGGAAGCCCAAGTCTTGCAGTTGCAAGCCGCTCGAAAAGCTCTTGCCGATTCCGCATCCCTTGTGACCGACGCTTCGGCGTTTGCCGCTGCGACCGCCGAACTGGATCGAGCGAATGAAGCCAGAACCGTCAAACTAACAGAAGTAAAAACGAAAATGAACGGCATGGCCGAACAGCGGGTGACGATGGTGGCTGCTGTCGATGCAGCAACCGCGAACCGCGATCAGGCCATGGCCAAGCGGAACGAGTTCGATACTCAGCTGAAAACAATGATTGCACAACGAGATCAATTTATTGCTGAGCTTGATGGTCAGATCAAGCAATGCGATGAGTTGCGATCCACGGTAAGTGCCGATCGCCAGAATCAGCATGCGGCCGCAACGGAACGGCCATTAAGCCCCGAGCAACTCGCCCTGTCGATTCTTCGATCAACCAATGTCTTGAGCAACTATATAGCGAATGAGCACACCGAGTTGAACAAACAAGGGGAATTGCCTGCCGATGCAAACGATGCCCAGAAGATCGAGCGAGAGAAGCGCGCCGTTCGAGGAGCCATCGACAAGCTCCGCGGCAATATCGATATCTTCTCGAATCTGTACTCTTCCGGGGTTGGGCAGACCAGCGATGAGTTTTTTGCTTCCCCCGATCAAGCGTTGTATTTCGCAAACGGGGGGGCTGTGCACTCGTGGGCCGGTCCAAATGGTTCTAATATCTCAAGCCGAGTGCTCCAGGCGACCGATCCGCTGTTAGGTGCGAAGCAGTTGTATATCGCCCTGTTGTCTCGGGAGCCCAGCGCAATCGAGCAGCAGTTCGTTGTCGAACAATTAACCAGTGCAGGGGATTCGCGTCCTGCGGTGATTCAAGAGTTGGTGTGGAGCATCTTGGCGGGAGCCGAGTATCGCTTGTATCCGTAAGGGAGGAATGCAAATGCGTTACGCAAACTATGCATGTGGTTCGATGGAGCATCGGCTCAGCCGGCGTCGATTCCTGCAACAAGCAACAACAACGGCCGCGGCTGGTTCAGCAGTCATCGGTGGGTTGGGAACACTCGCAAGTGGCACCGCTGCGGCGGAACTGAAACGCAATGACATGCGGATCGTGATCTTCAATATGCACGGTGGCTTGAGCCAACTCGAGTCCTGGGATCCGAAACCTGGCGCGCGTACCGGCGGTCCGTTCCGCGCGATACCGACTAGCGTGCCGGGTATTCACATTTGCGAATTGCTCCCGAAGACCGCTCAGCAAATGCACCATCTGTGCCTGCTGCGCGGCGTCAATACCGCCGAGGATGACCACGGCAAGGGAACGTACATGATGATGACCGGGCGTCGTCAGACTCCATCGGCGGAGTATCCGCAGATCGGAGCGGTTGCCGCGAAAATGTTACATGATGACAACATCGGTCTCCCAGGGCACATCATTGTGACTCCCGGCGGTGGCGGTGGACGTGGCAATGAAGCCGCCTATCTTGGGCCAAAGTTCGCCAGCATCCATTTAGGAGGCGACAAGCCCCCGCAACATTCGGTTAAGCCGGATGGATTCAGCGAAGATGCGGAACGACGCCGACATGAGTTCCGTCGACGGATCAATCAGGAATTTCTTTCGCAGCGACGGACCGCGATCACGGATGCCTATACCCATAGCTACGAGCAAGCACTTCGATTGATGGAACGTCGCGATGTGTTCGATGTCTCCAAGGAACCTGAAAAAGATCAACAGCGTTATGGCACCCACGATCTGGGACGCCAGTGCCTGATGGCCCGAAGATTGCTCGAGAACGGCGTATCGTTCGTACAAGTCACCCACTCCAACTACGATACGCACAACGATAACTTCAATTTCCACATCGAGCAGGTCGGAGAGTTCGACATGGCGTTCTCGACCTTCGTTGCCGATTTATTCGAGCGAGGATTGCTCGACAAAACACTCGTTGTTGTGATGAGCGAGTTCGGCCGCACCCCAAATATCAACTTGTACTACGGACGCGATCACTGGTCCAAGGCCTGGTCGATTGTCATGGCGGGTGGCAAAGTGGCTCGCGGAGCAGCCTTCGGCAAAACCAACGACGAAGGGACCGAAGTTGTTGATGGCCAAGTTGATCACGGACAGATCTTTCATACGTATCTTCGCGCTGCCGGGATTGATTCGAGTCAATCGCTAGTCGTCGATGGCCGAGAAGTCCCAATGGCCGACCCCGCCGCTGAACCGATTTGGAAGATCTTGACGTAATGGCAACGCCGGTCGAACTCGATATTCAGAAGACGCGAGTTGCCCATCAATGGAAGCACGACTCGCCATTGATTGCATGTCGCATCTCTCCCGCCGGCGCTCAGTGTGTTTCCACTGCCCAAGATTTCTCGATTCAACGGTGGTCTATACCCGCCGGGGAGCGAACCGTCCTGAAGGGGCATGAAAGCTGGGTTCACGCCCTGACTTATTCGGCCGATGGGTCCATGCTGATCAGCGGAGGTTGCGAGGGGAAATTGATTTGGTGGCCGATACTCGACGGCGAACCCAAACCGATTCGTGTCATCGAAGCCCACTCCGGTTGGATTCGCGGAGTGGAGAGATCGAGCGATGGCAAGACGCTCGTCTCAGTTGGAAACGACCGCATGATCCGACTATGGAGCATCGAGACGGGCGAAAAAATCGCAGAGTGGTCGGCTCATGAACGACACATCTACAGCGCGGCGTTTCATCCCGATGGAGTTCATCTTGCGACGGGCGATTTGCTTGGCAAGATTCATGTTTGGAATCTGACGGATCGTTCTCTTGTTCGCACGTTCGATGGTTCAACACTCTATTCCCCCAACAAAGGGCAGGCAGCAGAATTCGGCGGCGTCCGAACGATGGCGATCAACTCGGCAGGGACGGAACTGATTGCCGCGGGAACTCACAAGGGAAGCAACCCGTTCGGCGCAGTGCACGAGCCCTTGTTGCTCCGCTTCAACTGGAACGATGGAGCGTTGCTCAAGTCCCATGTTTCGGATGGAATCCCCGGCGGACTTCTGTATCGAACGTGTTGCTTACCAGGGGAGGTCGCGGCCGCAGTGTCGGGCGGATCTTCGGGTGGGATTCTGCTGTACTATGGAAAAGAACAGGAGAAGGAACTGCATCGCTTCGGATTGCCAAGCCTAGCCCGCGACATGGACGCGAATCTTGCAAGCGGGTTGGTCGTCACGGCTCATTACGATCACCATATTCGCGTCTGTGCCCTCTTCGCAGCATAAAAAACCGCTGCCTAAACGAGACGGCAGCCAACGCAAAGATGCATCTGTAGAAAATCAGCCGTCAGCGAAATCAGCCATTTGTTTCGCTGAGGAATGCAGCAACCGCAGTGAATCCATGAACCAAGTTGTGATGATTCACCGGCCCAAACTCACCTGCCGCAAAGAAACCCGTGCACGGCATTTTCGGGAAATACTGTTCGACGATAGAAGCGTCATGATTGGCGGTTGGAAACATGTTTGAGCCGCGGCCATTGCAACTGAACAACATTCCTGCCTTGGGTTGCATGCCACTCTTCGCAGCCATCGTCATCAATTGCTTGAGATCCCCATCTGCCGCATCTGCATCGCGTAGATGAAAGCAAACGGTTTGGCCAACTTGAAATCGACCAGCGACGGAAATCGACTTCGAATCCTGATCGATGCTGGTAATGTTGCGGATCAAGAATTCGCCGTGCGAGAAAGATTCGGAGTACTCCGAGATCGCGTGCCCGATGAGCAGCAATCGCATCGCCATGGCCTGTTCATGCGTTGGCAGTTGTTGAAACGTTTGACGCAATCGATCGAGCGCAGGCTTACCCCCGAGGCTCAAGATCGAATGTCCCTCCATCTCCGTGATCAGCATCGGTTCGCCAATCGGCCGACAGCCTTGACTGACCAGAGTTGACCATCGCAACTCTGGAGGCATGATCAAAGCGATCGCACCATGTCGATAGGTTTGTTCGTTGAGGAACATGGTCGCGGGCTTCGACCAGGGCGTATGGCTGAGATTGCCTCCGAAAACCGGTACGGGGTTTTCCCCCTCGGATGCCATGTCCTGCAAGGAATCGTACAGCATGTCTGCGGAAAAGGTTTGAGGACAAGCAACCGTGAGCAATCCATCGCAAGCTCTTGCGTTGCGATGCACATCGTCATCGATTCCAAAAACGCTCCATCCATCCGGAGTTTTCTCGCACTCCATGTGGAAGCCGCGAGGGAGTTCGGACAATCCGCGAATCATCAAGACGCTCGCACTGGCCCGGTTCTCGATCTCTCGCCCCATACCGATCAAACTATCGGCGACTCCGCCAAACACGTTCGCCTTAGGACAAGAGCGTCGGACATTGTCAAGAAGCGTTCCCGCACGATCGTCTTCGTCAGACCCATGAACAAAGACTGTGAGGAACTGGGGTTCCCCGTCGAGTTGGTCGCGAGCCTCCTGGATCGCGTTGCCGAGCGCCATCATGACCGAATCGTGCTGTTGAATAGAAGAACTTGCCTGCATGCCGATCAGCCGAATTACGTGGATGGACGCGGAGTGATGTGCGAAAAGATTGTCGTCATGTCACGGTCGAACTGGCCGCGAGTGAGAACCTCATCAATTCCTAGTGTCGTTGCTTGCTGCAATCGGTCGACATCCACGTGTGGACCGTAGGCCAGTTGCTTGGCATCAGGAAATCGCTCTCGCATCGCAGCGGTCGTTTCCGGCAGATCGATCCCTGCGAACGATAGATCAAAAACGATCATCGATGGCTCGCGATCGGTCAACCGGCTTTGGAGCGATTCCAAACTGCGGGCAACCATCAACTCGCCACCCGCGTTTCGAACGGCCGCAGCGATTCGAGACTGAAACATGAGATCGTTGGTAAACAAGACGATGGTCATACTGCACTTGGCCCTCGAATATCGCCGTCCATGTTGATGACTTCCTCTGCGGGGAGAATGAAAATTTTTCCGTCGCCGATACTTCCCTCGGCGCCTGACTTAGCGATCGAGCTAAGGACTTCGATGGTCTTCTCGAGAAAATCATCGTTGACGCAAATCTCGAGCATCACTTTGCGAAGCAGGTCGATGCGATACTCGACTCCGTGGTAGAGGGCGGAGTGACCTCGCTGACGACCGTAACCTTCGGCATCCAAGACGGTCATGCGAGTCACTCCGATTCCTCGAAGTGCCTCGCGAACGGCTTGCAGTTTTCCTGGCTGGATCACCGCCATCAGCATTTTCATGGTCGATCGAATCGCGAGAGCGACTCGCCCCGAGGAGAGATACGGATCAGTCTTCCGAAGAAGCGATATCGTAGGAAGAGACCGTCAACCCCGAGTTCAAATCGACTGCTGCCTCGGCATACGATTCATCGGTTTCCCAGATTCTCACTCGGGTCGCAACCCCTCCGGTCCCTTCGAGAAGCTTTGGGCAGACCTCTTCGAGCAGGTATCGGGCCATGTTCTCGGCCGTCGGATTGTACGGGAGGATGTAGAGGCGGCACGGCTCTACCATTCTCAAAGCGTTGATCGCGTTCTCGTCTTGGGAGTTGACGAGAAAACTGTGGTCCCAATGGGCATCGAGCCATCCCTTGCAACGGGCTTTCAGGTCGGCAAAGTCCATAACTCGGCCGACGGAATCCTGCGAATCCCCGGATACAAAAAAGTCGGCTACGTAATTGTGACCGTGGAAGTGTTCGCATTTTCCGCCATGCTTGTACAAACGATGGCCCGCACAGAATTTGATGCGGCGCATGATCGTTAGGTTCATATCATCAGTTCCCTTGGGGCTGTTTGGGTTCCGTAGGCAATGCGTCCGATTGCGGCTCGTCGAGCGCCTTGGAATCGGTTGCCTTCAATTTTGGATTGTTGCGATGACGCTCCGCATCGCGACGAGTTTTCTTTGCCAGATTCGCTTCGATGGCAGCTTGGAGATCGACACCGGTTTGATTGGCAAGGCAGACAATCACAAACAGGATGTCCGCCAACTCGTCAGGAAGATTGTAGGAGGCTTCGTCGTTTTTAAAGCTCTGATCCCCAAAACTTCGGGCGAAAATACGAGCAAGCTCCCCCACTTCTTCCATCAGGACTGCCAGGTTGGTCATTTCCGAGAAATAGCGGACTCCTACATCGCGAATCCACGCATCAACACTGGCTTGCAGTTCTCGAATGGACAAGTCGGAATCAGGGGTCTTGGTCATACCCACGGATTATATCTCAACTTCCAAAACCGCGAGATGCGAATTTCAAGCCCTACGATGTCGCGCCCGCTTCGAAAGGACGCCGATCGGCCGTCGATTCGTTGGCCCAATGGAAGTCGGTGACGTCGGCCTGCTCCATCTGCCAAGTGAAGAAGGCGGGCTGTTCGTCGATCACGGTCGGGAAATCGACAATCCCGTCATGGGCAGACCGGAGAATCACACCGAGCCGTTCCAACTCGCTGATGTACTGGTCCAAGTTGGCGGCGTCTTCCTTGAGATCATTCTGAATCGAGATGATCTCTTGATCGTAGACTTGAAAACGGGACTTGCCTTGGTGATTGCGGAGCATGCGTCGCAGATTCGACCGACGCTCGGTCAATTCGCGATGCGATAGGGATATATCAGCGACGATCAGGCGCAACAGCGGAAGCATCGAGCGTGCTTGCTCGATCGAGAACACCGTTTGCGGACTGCTGTAGGGTGACATCGACTTCGGGTGCGGTTGGAGTAGGGGTTCGACTGCCTGACGATACCGACAACATGAGCTTTCGAAAAGTTCACTTTCCTGGGATATCCTTCGCAAAAATTCGTTCCTTCAGGTCTCCTAATAGTATTCTTACTCGAATATGGACACCTTCAACCGCGACCTTGAGTTCGGGCTCGGAATTCCCCAAGTTCTCATAGTTTTTTGCAGGTTTCAGCGGTTTGCGAACTCAGGGAAGGAGAGCCCTTGGGAAAGAAGTCCAAAGAAAAAATCTTCGCAAACCAGATCGATCAGTTCGGCATCGATCGATTCGAAACGCCTTTCCGCTCCCACAGCCAAGGCAATTTCCGCCAACTGAAACATCCGTTTGGGTATTCCCTCCCCCAGTTCATGGATCCGAGTGATCCCTTGGGCCGAGAAAATGTCATCTCGTTTGCCGAGGTTAGCGATTTGTGTTTCGATGTATTCGGCGGTCAGACCGAGGTCCCATGCTGGTAGATCAACTCGGACATCGCAATCTTCTAAAATCCTTCGGGGAATTTCAACCAGCAGAGACTCATCGACAGCCAGCAGGGCAGACCAATTCCCCGGTCTTCGCAGGATGATTCCCAGGGTCTGAAAGACATCCTCGCCAACCTCATCGGCGTTATCAATAAACAGGATCGGCTGCCGGCCGACTGCGTTGTTGGCGACGATCAGTTCATCAATCTCGTGGAGTGTTCGGCCGAGCGATCCGTCGTGGACAAATCGATCGAGACCAGGATCGCCCCAGAGAGCATCGCGAAAACGTCGGGCGAGCAAATCCGGGGTAGTTCCGGCCAATTCGACCAACCCAGGAAGATGTTTCGGAAATCGGGAACTCCTACCAATAAAGTAGCGAATAAAGGAGCTTTTTCCGACCCCATGAGGACCGAACAAAAGTCCCAACCGCCGACTATGCTGCACCAAGAACTCGACGCGAGTCAGAGCATCGCCGATGGAGCCCGAGACAAAATAATCCACGGTCGGATGACCGGGAGAGAAAGGTGAGCGGCTCAAACGCCAGTAAGTGAGATAGCTCATGGGATCCCTTTCGTTCTGTGTTCAAAAGGAAAGGGGACGCCCCCTGTTCCGATAGTTCCGCCTAGTTCTGCCGCCAAAGTTCTGTTCGTCACCTCCCAGGCGTCATCATCAGCAAATGTGGCCGCAGGGTGGCGATTATGGGTAAACTTTTCCGGTTTGACTGAAGGTGGACGGGCGATTTACCGCACCTTGCGGAAAGGATTACCTCGCGGTTACAAACACGTTTGCGCCTTTGAACCGCTAATGGATGCAAAACGAATGCTATCCCAATTACAGTAGAATCCTCCTGCTTCTCGATGATCGGCTCCGGCCTTTTCCACTTTCGGTGCTCATGTTAGGCCCCATTTTTCAACGTGAACTCGCAACCCTGCCTCGACGACCGAAGCATTTTGTGGCTCGGGTTGTGTTTCTCGTCATGCTTTTCGCGATCATATGCACCACTTGGTTACTCCTCGCGGGAGTTCAACCGGTCCAAAACGCTGGTGACTTGGCGCGATTCGGCGTGTTGATCTTTCAGCTGCTGGCCCCTTTCCAGATGATGGTGTTGTTGTTCATGGCCGCGTTGGCCGGTTGTTCCGCGGTCAACTACGAAAAGGACAAGCAAACACTGACGTTGTTGCTCATGACTTCCTTGAGCGATTCTCAGGTCGTACTGGGCAAAATCGGTGCGGGGCTACTGTGGACGATGAACGCGTTCCTCTCCTCGGCTCCGATTATCTTTTTGATGCCCTTGCTCGGCGGGGTATCGGTCGAGCAGGCGCTGGCGTGTACCGTTGTCACGGCATGTACTCTGTTGGCGAGTTGTTCACTCGGTGCAACGATTTCCTTTTGGCGTGAGAAGACTTTTCAATCGATCGCAGTAACGGCATTGATCATCGCGTTGTGGTTGGCCTTGGGGGAACTGATCGCAGCGGGTTGGTTACCCGGAGTCTCACCCTCGATAGCCGCCATCATCAGCCCATTGAGATCGGTTTGGGACATCAGTCAACCGATTCCGCAACCTGCGGTCATCCCGATTCCCTTTGGTTCCGGGAATGCCATTTTAGCGAGCGCGTTCATGGCATGGCTCGCATTAGCCTTGATGCTGACATCAATCCGACAGCTCCGAGTTTGGAACCCTTCGCGAGAAAGAAGAAATGTCGTCGCGGAATGGGACACGGAGCCATCGGCGACTGAGGCATTGCAGCCTCTCGATTCCGCTGCGGCAGCCGCGACCAAAACAGGTGAGCGAGTGGTCAAGGCATGGAAGAGCCGCGAACCGCGACCGATGTGGAACAACCCGATCCTCTGGCGCGAGATGTGTACCTGGGCCTACGGCCGCAAAGTTCTCTTCATTCGAATCGCCTATCTCCTGTTCGCCGCCTTGATCGTTGTCGGCTTGCATCAATCGCTGAAATCCGGCGCCGCGATGAGCAACGCGGGTTTTGAGGAACAATTGGTCCCAACCACGGTTTCATTGTTGGCACCATTGTTCGTATTATCACTGATCATGATCAACGCGCTCGCAGTGAATTCGATCACCAACGAGCGGGATGGGGGTGCGCTTGACTTGTTGTTGGTAACGGAAGTGACTCCCCTTTCCTTCTTGTTCGGCAAGATCGCCGGGGTACTGTACGTCGCCAAGGAAATGGTCCTGATCCCCATTCTTTTGTGCTTCTATCTGTGGTGGGGAGGTGGGCTGACGACCGAGAATCTTGTCTTTACCTGCATCAGTCTGCTGGTGATGGACGTATTCGTTGTCATGCTTGGTATCCATTGCGGCATGATCTACTATCAGAGTCGAATGGCGATTGGCACAAGCCTCGGTACAGTCTTTTTCTTGTTTCTTGGCGTTGCAACGTGCATGTTGATCATGCTTATGTTCCGCGGCTCCTTCGGACGGCAACTAGCTCCCTTTTTGATGATCATTCTGGGAGGCGGAACCGGACTATACGCCGCATTGGGTTATCGCAATCCATCGCCCGCGATCACTGTGACTGCGTTCCTGCTGCCATTTCTAACGTTTTTCGCGATCACCAGTTTCATTCTGCGCGATCAAGAGCTGACGGTCTTTAGCACGATCACCATTTCTTATGGGTTCGCAACTGCAGCGATGCTGATTCCAGCCCTCAGCGAGTTCGAGTTCGCTTTTGGCCGCGGGCGCATTGCCGAAGAAGAGTCGTAACAAGCAGGAGTCGTAACGGGAGAGAATGGTAAACAGTCAGGGCGATCTCTTTCCCTTCACCACTACCACCACTGTCGCGCTCGCGGGTCTCGGATGTATTGGCGATGAAGGATCGAGTCCGGTTCTTGTCCCAGTCCCATCCTGAACGGCAAAGCCATAACGATTCCGGCGATGAATCCTCCGATGTGCGCCATATACGCGACGCCACCCGTCGAAGCATTGGTCGCTGCAATCGAACCAAAGCCGCTGACCATCTGCGTTGCGATCCACATGCCAAGCACCAAAATCGCTGGAACCGTGACGACGTGATAAAAAATCACCGCATTGATTTGGTTTCGTGGAAACAAGACCAGATAGGCACCCATCACTCCCGCAATCGCCCCGGATGCGCCCAAGTTGGGGATAACGCTGCTGGGATCGAGAATGATTTGGGCGAAGGATGCGACGAACCCAGCGAACAAATAAAAGAGAAGAAAACAAACGTGCCCGAATCGATGTTCCACATTGTTGCCGAATATCCATAGATACAGCATGTTGCCTACGATGTGGCCAATCCCACCGTGCATGAACATCGAGGTGATCAACGTGAGATAAATGATCGGAGGACCGGGAGCTTGCTCTATCTGAACGACTCCACCTCCGGCAACCTGAACCGATTGCGGCTCCAGTAAATCAACTCCGGAAGTGATTTCCTTGGGGATCACGCTCCAGCCATAGGTAAAGGATTCGTTGGAGAGCTGATAGAGAAAGACGACGATGTTGATCGCAAGCAATGTGTAGGTAACAAAGGACGGCGAATCGATATCGCGATCGTCATCGCTGATAGGAAAGAACATGATGATGCCAAAAAGTAGTGAAGGATCTCGCGTGACTTGACATCAGCATACCACGAATCGTGTACGTCACGTCGACTCAAATCCAGCATCCTTGGTCCAGCGTCGCAAAACCACACTACCCAGGAATTGAACTGCAAGAAAAAGCAAGATTCCAAGACATGTGGACGCGAGAATCGTCCCCATCAAATCAGCGATCTTTAGATTCGCTTGCTTGGCCATCATGACCATCCCCAACCCGTCATAGGCACCGCTGCTGGAAACAAAGAGCTCACCGACGATTGCGCCGATGACTGCAAGACCGCAGCTAACGCGCAACCCTAAAACCAAGCCGGGAATTGCCGACGGGATCCGAAGCTTAACCAATGTTTGCCAACGCGATGCCTCCTGCATTCGGAAAAGGTCGAGATGGTTTTGATCGATGCTGAGCAAGCCGCTGGTGACGTTCGAGATGATCGGGAAGATACTGATAATGCACGAGACCAAGACCACCGCTCGCAACCCCGGCCCCGACCAGATCATCAGCAGCGGCGCGATCGCAACAATCGGAACCGTTTGAAGAAAGATGACATAGGGGTAGAACGCGGTTCGAATCCATCGCGACTGACTGAACAAGACAGCAATGACGCTGCCGATCAATGCGCTCGCCCCCAAACCGAGCAAAGCTGCCTGCAGCGTTACCCAACTGGCTCGCAACACCTCCCAACGTTGAGTCCACATCGAGATCAGGACATCGAGCGGTTTGGGCAATATCACCGCAGGTATCTTGAATAACACGACGAGAGCATGCCAGATCAACGCGACAATGAGGAAGACGGCGATCGGAGCTACGATCACAGCGAATTTTGCTCCTGGTGCGGAAGCGTTTCGATCGGAATCGAGTTTCGCCATCAGCGCTCGCTCCTGTAGAGTGCCTCGGAGACGCGACCGTAGAAGGCAGCGAACTCGGGGGTGCTTCGAAGCTCCGAAGACCGCGGGTACGCGAACGGAACCTCGACCAGTTCCGCAATCCGGCCGCGACTCATAATAGCAATCGATTGACTCAGGTATACCGCTTCGCCAATGTTGTGGGTCACGAACAGCATGGTTCGATGGGACTCGGCAACAATACGAAGCAACAGATCGTTCAACCGTGATCGGAGCATGTCGTCCAGAGCGGCGAATGGCTCGTCGAGCAGCAGTATCTCCGGATCGGTAATCAATGCTCGGGCAATGGAGGCCCGCATCTTCATGCCGCCAGACAACTGAGATGGTTTCTTGTGCCAGTCGTTCGGTTGGAAGCCGACGATTTCCAAGCAGTGCTTCAAAGCGGATTCGATGGTTTGTTGTGATTTCTGATTTCGAATCTCGAATGGCAGCCGCACATTCTGCCAAACGGTTCGCCACGGTAGCAGAGCCGCTTCTTGAAATACAAACGCGAGTCTGCTGCGAGCTTGCGAAACATCTTCACCGTGAACACTCACCGTGCCATGCTTCGCAGGGGTCAGGCCAGCAACGACGCGGAGCAGAGTGCTCTTACCACAACCGCTCGGGCCTAACAGCGATACGATCTGACCGCGAGGAACCTCCAAGTTCAGTCCATCGAGCACCCGCTGCTTTCCTTGCCTGCCATGAAATTCTACTTGAATGTTCTGGCATGTGATCGCTGACACTATGGGTGGACTTTCGCGCTTGGAAACTGGCTTGTGATCAGTTGGTCGATCTTAGCTGCGACGATGAAGTCGTTGTCACTCAGTCCGCCGATCGCATGGGTGGTCAATTCGATGCCCAAAATCCGATAGCCAGTGATATGGAGGTCGGGGTGATGACCTTCGGCTTCCGCCAAGTCAGCGATTCGATTCACGCATTGAACGGCTTCGACGAAATTTTTGAAGCGAACCTGTCGTCGGATCCAGCGCCCGTCGTCACTCAACGACCAATGAGGAATGGCAGCCATTTGTGCCCGCGAATGATCGAGAGGGCAGGGGTCAACGCCACCCTCGCATGGCAAACATTTCCTCTGCGTCAACTCCTGTGCTGATTCAATCGCCATATCCGCTTATCTCCGATCTCTTTCGTGTGTCAAATTCATCGCGTCAACGAGCTCTGCTTCGTGTACGGCCCGATCCCCTTAATAGGATAGCAGATCGAAAAGGTATCTTCATTCAATCGGCATGTAACACTTCTGTCGCATTCGGAGAGATGGCATGCTATGATTGAGGGGTGTGGAGATGTCAAAGTTGCGTTTGCGGGCATCGTTGATGGCAAATCACCTGTCTCGTATTTGTTTATTTGTCGTGGTTTGTTGCGCCTCGAGCGAGGCTTTTGGCCAGAAACCAGGTTCTTCTGGAAACGCTTCGCCATCCGATTGGGCCAGTCGAAACCGGTATTATGCGGACTCGATTCAGCCGCTGATCAAGCAAGCTTGTTTCGATTGTCACAGCGGCGCGGAGGCGAAAGCCGGTTTGTCCCTCGCGCTCTTCGACAACGCGAAAGCCGTGTTCAAGGAAAGGGCAATCTGGGAAAAGGTCGCCCAACGGATCGAAATTGGCGATATGCCTCCGCCCGATGCCGAGCCGATGTCGGAATCCGATCGAGCCAAGGTCGTTAGCTGGATTCGTTCGACCCTGAACGATATCGATTGCGGCAGGACACCGAACCCTGGAAGCGTGACGCTTCGACGACTCAATCGGAACGAGTACCGCAATACGATCAACGATCTATTCGGAATCGACTATCAGCCTGCCGCGACTTTTCCGGGCGATGATGTTGGATACGGTTTCGACAATATCGGTGATGTGTTGACCTTGCCACCGCTACTCATGGAAAAATATGTACGGGCCGCCGAAGAGATCACTTCGCAAATCATTCAAGCCCCCGAGCCTGGCCCCGTCTTTGAATCGAACCGGAATGGCTCGAAACTCTCAGCGGACCAAGGAGGGAAACCGGAAGGTCAGCGTTTTGCGCTCTATTCCAATGGCGCAATTACTTTCGACGAACAAGTTCCCTGGGCAGGCAAGTACATGCTCGAATTGGAAATGTCCGGTACCGCAGCCGAGAGTCGTTTTCCGAAAGCGGTGATCTCCGTCGACGGCAAGAAGGTGCGTGAAGTTACGGTCACCACCGAATCGGCCGATGAGCCGAAAAAGTTCTCCATGCCACTGC
>CAYXFO010000001.1:49035-52411 GCA_964464255.1 uncultured Pirellula sp. | reverse complement strand
CAACAATTGCGGCGGGCACCTGGGGCACGTGTTCAACGGTGAGAAACTCACCGCCAAGAACACCCGGCATTGCGTCAACAGCATCTCCGTAAAGTTTGTTCCCCGCGGCAAAGAGCTCCCCAAGGTGATCAAGCCAGAAACGGAGTCCGACTCGAAGGACGAGAAAAGCCCTGCCCTGAAGGACAAAAAAGGAAAGGATTAAACGAGGCTTACTCCCGTTGCCGCATTACTTGCCAAAGACTTCCAGGAGGGTATCGCGAACCCTCTCCCACTCGTGGGCTGCTTTCTCGAAGTCGACCTCCGCCCAACGAACCGCATCTGCTTGTAAGCGAGCGGGTTGCGATGCGGTCGGCCAAAGGGGAAAGTGAGCGCTGCTGCTCATGGTCAGTCGCGACTCCACCTTCTCGCTAACTAAATAGTCGGCGAGCGATGCGGCAGCGATCGGATGGGGTGATCGTTTGACCACCGCCAGAGTGTTGGGGATGAACACGCTACCAAAGAAACCGTCGAGTTGATCTGGGAATACGATCCCCACCGGTTTGCCACTCTCCATTTCGATCATGGCATCGTCGGTATCGGTCAGTCCCCAGTCGAGGTCTCCCGCTGCAACACTCAATGCAACTTGTTTGTTGCCCGCTAGAACGACAGCGTTTGATGCTACATCGCGAATCCAGGGATCCCATACTTGCCCAGTGGCGAGAGCGTTGGGATGAGTTGCGAGAACGGTCATGTGCGTGGCTGTGGTGCCGTAGATCGGATAGGCCAGCCCACACTTTTTGCTCCACCGATCATCCGCGAGTTCCGTCACACTTCGTGGCCATGAGTCGGAATCTTTCAGTCGCTCGGTATTCACCAATAGGACTCTTGCACGGGCCGCGAACCCGACCCATGTGCCATCGGAGGCTCGGTAGTTCTTCGGCCAGTTATCTGGAATCGGCCATTTGCGTGCGGCCAAGAGCCCCTTCTGTTGCAATCGGATGGTGTGAAGGATTTCGTTGTTCCAAAATACATCGCTTTTGGGTGTCGATACTTCCTGCTCGATGCGGGTTACCAGTCCGAGAGTTTTTGAGGCCTCTACATCGAATTGCCGGACGACTTGAGTACCATCGGCCGCACGTTCGTAGGCGTCGAGGATGGGAGCGGCGTACTCGCGATCCGCGGCACAGTACAAGACCACCGAATCCTCGCGCCGCGGAACGCAACCTGCGATCCAGCACAATGCGATGGCCGTGGCGAACGGAATCAGTCGAGCGAAGGGATGGGAGCTACGGGCGAAAGCGGACCCATTTGAAACAGGTCTTCGACTTGCAACAACTCCCCGAGATCGACGACGCTTTGCCATTGAGATTGAAGAATATCGAGGTATTGGGTCAGCACGGAAGCCAGTGTTTGCTGGGCTACGATCACATCATTAAAGCTTACACCGTTGGGATCGGCCAGATACCGTTGGTAAACACCTCGATACGCGCGGACTTGATCGCTTAATCCTTCAGTTTTGAAGGAATCAGCTAATTCCCGATTCGCGCGGTACACGCCAAAGGTGGTCGCCAAATCGGAAATGAGGTTGAGGCGAACCTCTGCCACTTGCTGGCCAGCCCTCACCAAATCCGCACGAGTTGCGATGCGATTGCCTTGATTTCGATTCAGCACCGGCACATCGCCACCGAGAAGTAGGTTGTAGGTGTTCGTCCCTGGATCGAAGGTGTGATCGCGCTGTACGACGACCTCCAAATCGAGATTAGGAATCGGTGTTCGGTCGGCTAAAGTCACCAAGGTCTGTTGTTTACGGACTAGGTTCTGCGCCATTTGAATATCGGTGTGAACCGCCGACAACCTTTCCATCGCCTCTTCGTAGGTAATGTTCGGCACAGCGCAGTCGATGCTGCCATCGATCGCGGCCATGTCCAGATCGGGCGTACCGATGGCTGCAGCAAGGACTCGCCACGATGCGATGGCATCCTGCTCGGCGCGAACGAGAGTCGCTCGGGCCTGCGTGGTAAGGACTCGCAATTGGAGAGGTTCGTACGGTGCTGCTTCACCGGCAGCCACCAAATCGACTTGGGCGTTGTAGGCTCGGCCAGTCAGATCATAAAGGGCTTTGGCCAATCGAATCCGTTCGCGTGCCGCAAGGGTTTGAAAATACGCGCGTCGGATGTTCGATGTCACTTGAACCCATACCTTCCGTTGATTGACAACCGCGTTGGCGTAGTCCACGGCAGCAGCCTCGGCTGCTAATCCCAGTTTGCGGGCCGTTACAATCGTTTGCGTGAGATAGGCGCCTTGATAGCCCTGCGTGTAAATCGTGTTGACGGTATCCGCTTGATATCCGACTTTCGGATTCGGAGGGAGTCCCGCCTGGATCATCAAACCTCGCGTTGACTCGACATTCGCTGCCGCCGCTCTCAGACTCGGATGATTCGAATACGCGAACTGATGCAACGATTCGAGCCCTATGTGCGAGTCGGCCGATTGCGGCATCGCGCCGGGTTCTGTTTTCGAGTCCCTCAGATCAGGGAACAAGCTCCGAATCACCTTGCGCTGCTCGTCAGCACCCAGTTCGCGCAAACCTGGAACCAGCAACGGCTCGGTATTGGCTCCAGGTAGTTCCGGAGGGAGACTCAACGGGCCCCGTTCCCCCAAAGGACTTTGTTGCCCCAAAGTTTCCGGGGACTGCTGATGACTGGCGAGCGTCAAAAGGGTCGGCTCTAAATCACGTTGCGATGAAGGTGATACTTCCGACGAAGTAGTGGCGTTCGTTGTCCCCTGGCCACAGGATTGCCAATACTCGGGAGCTGAAACATCAGTGCGATTCGGAAGGCAGTACAGCGTTCGAAACGGGAACGCTTGCGGCGACTTGCATCCGAGAAATGCGATAAGTGCCAGCAGATGTATCCAAGCAGGTCGATGCATCCTTGCATACCAAAAGACCATTGGACTTTATCCTCGAACAGGCACTTTTGGATTCAACTTCCCTGTCTCTCTCCGAGTGCCTCCAGCGAAACCGATCGACGCTATTGGGCAGGAAAACGCAACACAAGTTTCACGGCAGTTACTTTAGTTGCAATCGCTGCGAGCAACAGAATCGAATTATCTTTCCTCATCCAACGAACTCATCGCAAAACAGACAAGATACGGGAACTAGGAAAAAGGGGTTTGGATTGCCGACAATAACGAAAGGGCTTAGGGCATCGGTCATTCGGGTTCGATAATTCTTTGCGCGTGCAAGGAGTTTATCGTGTCAGTTCAGCGAGAATGGGAAACCTTCCAATGCGTCGTTCATGGTTGGCTATCGTATCGACGGCATCCTTTCTGGCCTTAGGTGCAAACTCGCTGCAAGCTCAGAATCCATGTTGCGATGCGGCACCTAAGAAGTGCA
>CAYXFO010000001.1:28171-48935 GCA_964464255.1 uncultured Pirellula sp. | reverse complement strand
CCGCCAGCAGAAGAACCAGCGGTTCCCGAAGTTCCGCAGCAACCCTTGCCCGATATCTTGGTGGATCCGTTTATTGAAGATGTCGGACAAACTAAGACCAACTCTCGATCGCGAGTTGCCTTGGCATCGAGTCTTGAGACTGTACCGGTCAACGCGCTTCGCGAAGGGGAGCCCAAGCGACTGAGCCCGAGCCAGAAGGGGATCATTGCGAGGGAGCTTGCCGCGCCCCGGGCGACCCGTATCATCTTCAAGCGATCCTTTGACGAAAAGATCGAACCGTAGCCCAGCGATGTAGGTTAAGCGTTGATCGCGGATACGATGAACAACAGGATCACAAGACAGCTGACCACCATAGCGGTACCGGCCAGCACCATACCGATCACGGTGAGATTCCGTTCGCTGGGGGAGGCTAACCCTCTGGCGATATTCCTCAAATCACTGTAGCCGACTACGAGAGCTACGCCGGACATCACCAGTGAACCCACCCAGGTGATGCACAGCATCCAACTGACGATCCCTAGGATCAGAACGAGGGTTCCCCGGCTTGCGATCGGGTATTGAACAACACTGCTTTGCGCCCCAGGTATTTCGCCAAAAGCGTACGACGAGGGTGCCGGGTTGACAGGTTGAGGGAGCGAGCCGGGCTGCATGACCATTTGGATTGCGTTTCCGGGCAATTGGACCCATTCCAAAAACGGGAGCCAATTCTCTTGACCTTCTTCGCGAATAAAGCAAGCGGCATTGATTCTGTTCTCTTGCAACCAGCCGACAAGGACTTCGTAGGAGACCGGTCCGTACTCGGCGCCGGTGGGAATACGCGCGAAGTATTGTTTCTTCCGGCTTACCTCAACTTCTCTTTGAAGTTCAGATTGCGAATTTATCGGCACAACATAAACCGTATTGCAAACCGGACATTGCGCTTCGGTTCCCGCATGCTCGTCTGCGACTCTAAGAGTGCGTCCGCATCCTGGGCAAGTTGAGTCGATTGGCATGGCGTTGCCGAGCTTATGTGCTCGGGTGTTTGTCCGGATGGAGGTAGATAAAGGATTTCCCCAACCGTCCTCCGTAGTTGCCGGCGGAGATGCGGACTAAGCCGGGGACCGGGAGTGCTGCCTCGATGGCTGCGTAAGTGGCGCGAGCGACATCCTCGAGGGACGAGCCGTTGACGATGATCTCCATGATCGATCGCACTCCTTCGGGAACGCGCGATGCATCCCCGAGTTTTTCGCGGAGGGTGGGGCAGTACTCGGCGTAGGTGCTGGCGATCAGAAACTTGTACTTGCTACCGGCCTTGCTCGCACTGGCAGCGACACCGCCAGGGAATGTGGTAATCACGTTGGGGGCCGCGTTTGCAGCCTGGGCCGCTCGATCCGCCGCCTCGATGGCCGCATCCTCGGTGCTACCAAGAAACCATAGGTTTCCGCCCATGATGCCATCAGCGTATCCGAAACGCCGACTGAGAAAAAACTCTCCGCCGAGGGTCGGTATCGTCCAACCCTTTTGTCCATTGAGCTCGCTGCGAAATTGATGGCCGTCTCCAAAGAAAGCGATCTTGCGGCCGAGTTTGAAGTACGGATCGCTGTCGAGAGCATTGAAGCATCGGGTGGTTGGACAGGTGAGTACGTTTTGCGAGAGCCGCGCTAGAAGAACTCGTTCGAGATGTTCCGCACGATCCTTGCGAAAGCGGGGAACATGGAACTGTAGTAAAGCGCCAATGCGTCCATCGGGAGTCTGTTGACCTGCCGAGGTTCCATCGAGGATTTGTTCGATCCCTGCTTCGCAATCACAGAGAATCGTGCTTGACGCATGACCAGTGGCTTTTTCGCATGCGGCCAACAACCACTTGCGATCCCGTGCGGTGACCAACACGCGAGCGTAGATGCTGCGAAAGGCTTCCGCGTAGGTATCATCGACGAGCGACTGCCAATCGGGTCGCGTCCAAGGCGCGTTGTTTGCCTCGCTGTTTGCATAATGCGTCATTTGCGACCACGACCCTCGTACGCAGCCGACTCGGTGATGATCTTGTCCATGTAGATGTCGTGCTGATCCATCGGAATTGCTTCGAACATCTGGCACTCGAAGGCCAGGGCAACCAAAGGCGTTTGCAGACGAGCATGCTCGAGCAACTTATCATAGTAGCCTTTGCCGTGACCCGTGCGACCACCGGTTCGATCGAATGCTACGCCGGGAACCATGATCAAGTCGAGATCTTCGGGTTGCAGATGCTTGGCCGCGACATCCCGCAGTTCGTTCTTCGGTTCCAGAATCCGGTACATTCCCAGTTCGAGTTCCTCCATCGACTCGAGCCAAAACAATTCCAACTCACCATCGACACAGTACGGAACCACAATCCGCTTTCCGGTCGTCAATGCTTCGGGAAGTGCTTGTCGGGTTCGAACTTCGTCCCGAACATCGACATAGAACATCACGGTCTTGGCTGCATGATACTCGGGCAGTTCCAGGAACCGCTTCATGATCGCGTTGGAGACGCCGTCTTTGTCCTCTTGATTGCGACGGTTCTCATGGGCTTGTTTGCGAATCGCAGCCTTGCGTTCCTGGAATTCGCTGACGGGTACTTCTGACATAGTCGAGTAAATCGTTTGTGATGGAAATGACGGCAAAACAAAGGATGAATCGTAGCAAGCCGTGTCTCGTTTGTCATGCAGAGATTTGCGTTTCATGGCGGCTTGCCTGTTGGGAGCCTGCTCCGTAGAGTTGTGCATCGGGCGGGCAGAGGAGGTTCCCAGGTGGAGACTCTCGAAAGAGACTCCTGTGTGAGAACACTCGGGTGTGTGAGAACACTCGGGCCCGCCTCGAATATCTTGTGCAGGACGCATATCCCTATCAGATCGATTGGTCGCTGCATTTTCATTGGGCCTCTGGATCTCGGGTCACGGAATCGATTCCAGGTCGCTACCACCCTATTTTGCGTCACGTCGGGATCGAGCGCGCGAAGGATTGACGGTTGCGAAAGATGGCCTGCGCGATTCTCGTCGGCTGTTTTTTGACCGGCACATTCGGTGCTTTATACTCGCGTGACCCATCGAGTGTTTGCCCCATGCACCCATTGATTCGCTCCAGCATGCTCTCCTGCACAAGAATCTGCTACATCCTCCTCACGGTCGGCTTGACCGCCCTCATCGGCATAGACCGCAGCCATGGTCAGGGGCCTGGTTTTATCTCCGGAACCAACGCGGGAGCCACCTCCGAGACTCGCGAACGCGAGGACGTTTCGGTGCTTCAGATCGGGCGCCAACTCGAATCGGAGAAACGTTGGCACGAAGCGATTCTGTATTACGAAAAAGCGATTCGACAGGATGTGGGTAACGCAGAAATCGTCAATCGTCTACAAACTGCCCGGGTCCATTTCGACGTTGTGCGTCGATATAGCGACCGCAGCTTTATAGAAACCGTCAAGCGATCCACTCCCTCCGAAGCGCTCGAAGTGTATGGCGAAGTTATCGCTAAACTCGAGGCATACTTCGTCGAAACCGTCGACTATTCGAAGTTGGCCCTCTACGGGACTGCTTGCTTGGAGATCGCATTGACCGAGCAGGACTTTATCGACGCCCACCTGCCAACCGTCCGCCGCGAAGCGATCGATGCATTCCGCCGCAAAGTGCATCAGACAGTCATTCAGCGACGGATCGCATCGAACGCCGAACTCCGGTCGGTCGTTTCTCAAGTTGCCGTGCAAGCGCAGCAGCAGATCGGTCTACTGCCCTCGGCGACGATCTATGAATTGCTGGCTGGATCGGTCTGCATGCTCGATCCCTATTCCGCGTTCCTGACACCCGGGGAATATCGTGAAGTCATGTCGCAGATCGAGGGAAATTTGATCGGCTTGGGTGTAGAGCTTTGGGCCGAGGGTTCGGAACTGCGGATTGTCGATGTGTTTCGGGGCAGTCCCGCATATGAAGCGGGCTTGCGAGGTGGGCACTTCATCGAGGAGGTCGATGGCAACTCGGTCCGCCAAGTCGGCGCGAAAAAGGCTGCCGATATGCTGCGAGGGCCTGAAGGAAGTCGCGTGCAACTGGTGATCTCCAACGGTGGAGACGAATCGGTAGCGATCGAAGTGGTGCGCAAGCGGGTCGAGATCCCTAGCGTTTCGATCGCGGAGATGCGGGATGGCGGGGTAGGCTACATCCGCATCACGAACTTTCAAAAAACAACCGTTCAGGAAGTTGGACGCGCAATGTTCCAACTGTCCCGCGAGGGGATGAAGTCTCTGGTCATCGATCTGCGCCGCAATCCCGGCGGACTTCTGGAGTCGGCTGTGGACCTAGCAGATGAATTCTTGTCCCAGGGAGGAATTGTCTCGACGCGAGGTCGAAACGGCGAAGAAAATCGAAACTACGCAGCCAAGCTTCCAGGAACTTGGGATATTCCCTTGGTGGTTTTAATCGATGGCGACAGCGCAAGCGCGAGCGAGATATTCGCGGGTGCGATTCGAGATCACAATCGAGGCTATGTCGTCGGCCAAGTCTCGTATGGCAAGGGAAGTGTTCAGGGTGTGTTCCACAATGATCGCGGTCAAGGCGGGCTCCGATTAACGGTATCGAAGTTCTACTCTCCAAGCGGCATCGCGATCAGTGCCCGAGGTATTATCCCCCACATCTTTGTTCAAGAGGAATCGTCGAACGCACCTCAGAGCCTGACCGCTCTCAAGCCGAATTTGGATCGGCCCAAGTTGGTTGCTCAGGGGCTTCCTACCCAAGGATCCGGTCCTACGCTTGAGTCGTTGACAGCAAGCAGACCCGCTGCCAGCAGTGCCGATCCCATCGCTTCGCGTGACGCGACGTTGGAAAAGGGTCTTCAAGTCGCTCGCGAGATGCTTCTGCAGACTCGTTCTCGCTAACTCCAAGGCGGCCTTGTCGCCTGGCCGTATCGGTTAGAATGCCGTGCGTTGATCCTAACTGACGCCATCTCATTGTGAACCGCACGTTTGGAGAGTTGATTCATGTCGCGCTGCATGGCTTTGATTTGTTTATTGCTGATACCCTGTTCGTCATTCGGACAAAACACCGATCCGATGAGCGTTCTCAAGCGAGAGGTCGGTGTCTGGGATTGCGATGTGAAATTCTATCCCGATCCCAACGGGCAAGCGGTTGTCAGCAAGGCGATTGAGAACAACTACATGGTGGGCAGCGTGTGGTTGGTTGGAGACTTCCAAGGAGAGATGGCTGGCGCATCTTTTCATGGAAGCAGTCAAATGGGGTACGATCCCAAGAAAAAGAAGTACATCGGATCTTGGATCGATTCGGCGAGTCCTTACCCGACCGCGATGGAGGGATCGTACGATGCAGCCTCGAAAACATTGACCGTTATCGGTATCGGAAAAGACCCCAACGGTGCGGAATCGAAAATGAAGCTCGTATCGACTTTTAAAGATGAAGACAATCGAACGATGACGATATCCATCGCGGGGACCGGCGACGAGTGGCTGCGCATGATGGAGTGCGAGTACCGACGGAAGAAAGATCGCTAGTCGCAGGTTGCCGGTCGCGACTCGAGCTTATCCATGCAGTTGATCATCTTCGAGAGCTCGCTCGAAGCCTCGCACCATTTCTGCCGCTTCCTGAACGGAAATGGTCATTCGCGTGAGAGTCTCTTCGAGTCCAGGGAAGTTCTCGGCGTAAAACGAACGAGCGGTCGCATCATTCCAGATTTCCTGGACCGCTACCATCGATTCGCGCCATGAGTTCAGGCTGCTGGTAATGCGCGTTTTGGATCCCACGAGATCGTTTCTACAACGTGTGCTCATGGCTTGGTGGATGTCTCCTTCACGAGCCGATCGAGTCCGTGCAGATTTTCCATCAGGCGTTGCCTCGCATCGAGGTCGGTGTGGTTAAGGATGCCGATCGGGCCTCGAAATCCGGATTGGGCGATGACTCGAACCCAGTCTCGATCCCGATCTCCTTCGCCGATAACCAGAATTTTCTTTCCGACGCGATCGCCATCGGTTTGCATACCGTTCAGGTTGAGTGCGAGCAACTTGGGACCGATCTTTTTGAGGATTTCGGGCAGTCGTTCGATTTGATCGTGGGCGTGGTGCAAGTTGTAAACGATTCCTACATTCGGAAGATCGATCGCTTCGATCAGCCGCAGTTGGTTCTCAGGGATACCGAACCAACCGCCATGGTTATAGAGGGCGACTTGGCAGTTCGCTTCCTGAGCCGCCAGGGCAATCTCCCGCAATCGTCGCACCTCCGATGCGATGAATGCGGTTTCCGCATCCCCTTGCATCGATGGATCTCCTCCTCCGGTAACCCAAAGCTGCGGATGCACATCGTGTTTCTTCAGCAACGAGAGAATGAGTTTTGCTTCGTCGTTGAGAACGGTCGGGAACCACCACGCCGTCAGTTCGATGCCGTGTTTTTTTAGCGTTAAGATCTCTTCCTCAAAGCTCGCGACATGTTCCGCTCGATAATCGTAGGCGAGTCGTCGAATCCGGAGCTCGTCGAGCAACTCCGCCCGTTGTGCTGGCGTACGTTTTTGAGAGTCGAAGGGGACGATGCACCAAGCGACCAAATTGGACCGGTCGTAGATTTCGGGTCGAGACTCTTGAGAGCGCGCGAGATCGCTGAAAAACAGGCTATTCGATATCAGGGCCCCCAAAAACAGCCCGATCCACGCCTCCCGCGACTTGCCCGTCCTCAATTTCGGAACTCCCATCGAAATCCCCTTTTTTCGAAAAGCTGTTGTGTCGTGGCCCCACTCCTGCGGTCAACCGATAGACTCGCCCAGTATACACCACTCGTTGCAGGATCGCTCGATCTGAGGTTGTGCGGCGCACGGTTCGCGAATACATTTTCTAAGCGTTTTTCACTCTCCAAAAGCCTCTGTTGACCCCCCTTCAAGACGTCATGACATCACCCACCCCAGTTACGGTCGCGTATGGCGACGGCATCGGTCCCGAAATCATGCAGGCAACCTTGCACATCATCGAGGAAGCCGGAGCACGCTTGGAAAAGCACGTCATTGAGATCGGCGAAAAGCAGTACCTCAAAGGGAACATGGCTGGTATTGAACCCAGTGCCTTTGACTCCCTGCGCTCCACCCGTGTCTTCCTTAAGGCCCCGATCACTACACCGCAAGGTGGCGGCTTCAAGTCTCTCAACGTGACAACGCGAAAAGCGTTTGGCTTGTACGCAAACATCCGTCCCTGCTTGAGCTACGACCCATTCATTCGCACTAAGCATCCGAAGATGGATGTGGTGATCGTCCGGGAGAACGAAGAAGATTTGTATGCAGGGATCGAGCACCGTCAAACGCTGGATGTGATGCAGTGCTTGAAACTGATATCCCGCCCGGGAACGGAGAAAATCGTTCGCTATGCATTCGAGTACGCTCGCGCGTACGGTCGCAAGAAAGTCACTTGCTTCACCAAAGACAACATCATGAAGCTGACCGATGGTCTGTTTCATAAAATCTTCGATGAGATCGCGGCGGAGTATAAGGACATTGAAAACGAGCACTGGATCGTGGACATCGGTGCCGCGAAGCTCGCGGATACTCCCGAAGCGTTCGATGTGGTCGTGATGCCGAATCTCTATGGCGATATCTTGTCCGATGTCGCGGCCCAGATCGCTGGGTCGGTTGGTTTGGCAGGGAGCGCAAACATCGGCGATGGCTGTGCGATGTTCGAAGCCATTCACGGGTCCGCACCTCGACGCGCCGGTCAAAACTTGGCAAACCCCTCCGGACTGTTCCTCGGCGCCATCCAGATGTTGGTTCATATCGGTCAAGCCGACATCGCAGAGCGTGCGCAGAACGCTTGGCTCAAGACCATCGAAGATGGCGTACACACCTACGACATTTTCAAGGAAGGGGTTTCCAAAGAGAAGGTCGGCACCAAGGAGTTTGCCCAAGCAGTTGTCGCGCGACTGGGCAAGAAACCGGAAGTGCTCAAAGCGGTGGATTATAGCCGAGCACCGCGGCGTCCCCTAACCGATCGCCCACCCTATGTTCGTTCGACCGAAAAGCGGGAAATGGTCGGCGCCGATGTGTTCGTTGCGTGGACCGATTCCATCGAAGCATTGGCCGCAAAACTGAAGCCGTTGGCTGACGATGGAATGGTGCTCGAAATGATTTCCAATCGCGGGATGAAGGTTTGGCCCGATGGAATGAAAGAAACATTCACGGTCGACGTCAATCGTTGCCGATTCTCCCTTCCAGAGGGATCCGGCGGAAGTGTCCCTCACACAGCGATTATCACCCTTTTGGATCGCATTACCAAAGCGGGTCTGGAATTTGTCAAGCTTGAAGGGCTTTACAATTTCGATGGCAAGCCTGGCTTCTCGCGCGGTCAAGGTCAGTAATTCGAGCGTGATCCCTGCAAGAGTTGCGAAAGAAATCAGCATCCTCTTCGGCGCCGCCGCAAACCTATCGGCCATCAACGATCGCGGATTGAGCAAAGCGATCGTTTATCGAATCGATACCCTCGCGGCTCGCTACGCCATGAAGCGATGGCCGGTCACGATGGAGCGGGAGCGGCTGCAAGAAATCCATCGCTTCCAAAATCACTTGGCCGGCAGCGAGAAACCGTTTACGCCCGATTTGGTCAAGTGGAGCAATGGCAAAACGCTTCTCGAAGCCGATGGGGTTTGCTGGGAGATCTCCGATTGGAAACCCGGTTCACCGATCGAGAATCTGGGGGATGCTGACGACAACCAAATTCGCCAATGTGCCGAGGCGCTCGCAAGCATTCACTCGCGCAGCGAAACCTATGGCACTCAGGCGATCATCCCTCCGGGACTCAAGCAACGTTTCGATGGCATGGTTGCCGCGATCCGCCCTCAGACCGAGAAGCGCCGCAGATTCCTCGATTCGATTTCCGCTCATAATAAGTATCTTGCTGCCAATGTTCTCAACGATATTTACCTGAGAGCGATGTGCGTCATTCCAAGCGTTCTCGAACCGGTCAAACGCTTGTCCGAAACATCGACCAAATGCTTTTGGATTCTTCGAGATGTGTGGCGCCAGCATCTGTTGTTTCGCGAGAATCGGCTCTCGGGAATTCTCGACTTCGGCGCGGCGCGGATCGATTGGCCAGGCCTTGATTTTGTGCGCGCATTCGGAACATTGATGTTCGAATCCGATCCGCGGTGGCCAATTGCCTTGGCGCATTACTTGAATCAGCGGCCTGACGATAGTCTTGTATTAACAGACCTTGTCGCTATCCATCGCGCATCGGTTGCCCTGTCGGCACTGCAATGGTTGGATTGGTTCGCCGAGGGGCAATTCGATTGGACGAATCGATCGCCTCAGGTTTGGAATCGCGTATTGGAGTTGCAGCAGCAACTCGAAGACTTCGAGAAAAACGAAGTCGCTTCTTGAGTCATCGCAATGTGACTGTGCAGATGTAGTGCTAGGCGTCTTGCGGGGAGACCCTGCCGCTGGCGCGTAGATTTTTCTCAGTGACAATACGGTTGATCGCGTTGAGGATCGCCGAGATAGTGGCTTCGACCGAGTCGATCGATGCGCCATTGCCGCGGTAGGTTTGGCCTTCATGTTCGACTTCAACATTGACTTCACCCATCGCATCCCGTCCGATCGTTGCGCTTCGCACGCGGAATTCCTTGCACTCGGTCTTGATCCCGATGATTTTTTCCACTGCCCAAAACGCAGCGTCGATAGGACCGTCACCCTGTTGAACGCGCTGGGTAAAGGTTTGGTCACCATGGCGCAATGTAAGTTCGATGCAAGGAACACGATGGGTTCCGCTGTCTAACGAATAGGAGACGAGTGTCCAAGCGGTGTTGCTGGCGTCTGCGATCTGCTGCTGAATCAGCGCGATGATATCGCCGTCGAAGATCTGCTTTTTCTTGTCCGCAAGAATTTTGAACTGATCGAACACCAGTTGAAGTTGCTCGCCATTGAGCTGGAACCCGAGTTCACGGGCGCGATCCGCCAAGGCGGCTCGTCCGCTATGTTTCCCCAAGACCAAGTCGGTTTTGGCGAAACCGACGTCTTCGGGCCTCATGATTTCGTAGGTTCTCCGCTCTTTGAGCATCCCATCCTGGTGAATTCCTGCTTCATGGGCAAACGCGTTTCGGCCGACGACAGCTTTGTTGCGCTGCACATCTAGACCGGTAATCTTGGACAGCAGTCGACTGGTAGGTACCAAACGCTCGGTCTTGATGTTGGTGTGAGTTCCGTAAAGATCCTGACGAGTCCGCATCGCCATGACAACTTCTTCGAGCGAACAGTTGCCCGCCCGCTCCCCGATACCATTGACCGTACATTCGATTTGCCCCGCTCCAGCCGCGACGGCGGCTAGGGAATTCGCGACAGCGAGCCCCAAATCATCGTGACAATGGCAACTGATAATCGCCTTGTCGATGTTGGGAACTCGGTTCAGCAGTGCCTGCACTCGCTGAAACATCTCCTCGGGAGTGGTGTAGCCGACGGTGTCGGGAACATTGATGGTGGTTGCACCAGCTTCGATGGCTGCCTCGACGACTCGGCACAGAAAATCGATTTCGGTACGAGCTGCATCCTCGGCAGAGAATTCGACATCGTCGCAATAGGCGAGGGCCCGCTGCACGCCGCTGACGGCTCGGGCGATGATCTCGTCCTGGGTCATGCGAAGCTTGAACTCCCGATGGATGGCGCTGGTAGCCAAGAAAACATGGATTCGGGCCCGCTCAGCCTTTTGCAAGGCTTGCCAAGCCCGATCGATATCGCCGTCGTTGCATCGGGCCAAGCCGCAGATCACAGGACCACGGATCGTGGCAGCGATCTCCCGCACAGCCTCAAAATCCCCAGGCGAGGCGATCGGGAAACCGGCCTCCATGATGTCGACACCGAGCGCCGCCAGAGCATGGGCCACTTCCAGTTTCTCACCCAGGTTCATGCTCGCGCCCGGAGACTGCTCCCCATCGCGTAGCGTTGTGTCAAAAATTCGGATGTTTCGAGGGTTGGTCTGCGTCATCGAGGATCCGCGAAAATGTGCTGCGAAAATGTGTGAGTTCAGGAATTCTAACGTTGGCACACAGGTTGGGTACTGGTGCCCTATCGACCGAGCAATCGATTCCTAGGAGATCACCTAGGCAAAAAAGGTTGGGAATTTTTTCGGTTTTCTGCACGGATCGCGGTCGCCATGAGAACAACTTGCAACAGACCCAGATCTTTTCTTGCGAGTGTTACTATGCGACTAACCCTGCGAACCCTTCTTGCATACCGCGACCAGGTTCTGGAGCCCAAGGATTCGGAGATCCTGGAACAGCGGCTTCGCGAGAGCCAGACCGCTCGAAATATCTCCGACAAGATCAGCCACCTTCTCGCCCATCCTGTCGCGACTCCGTTGGCAGTAGATGCTCTCGAGTTCGGGCTCAATCCCAACGATGTCGCAAGTTTTATCGACGATGCCATGGCGACCGATCGCGTTGCGGATATGGAGCGCAAATGCCTTGAAAACGATGCACTGCTTTCGGAGGTAGCCAGTTGCCACCAAATCTTGGTCAAAGCCGTCCGTTCTCCGGCGCCTGTCTCGATCGGCTTTCGAAATCGAATCGTGGGACTGTGGAATCGACGAAACGATGAATCCGATACTCCGCGATTGCGCGCCGATGCATCCCATGACTCAGTCCCTGATCCCTTCGGAATCCTAATAGGCAGAGCGCGACCAGAGGCTATCGAATCGGTCTCTCTCAGCAACAACGATCTAGACGCCGCCAGGCCATCGCGACAACGCAAGAAAAAAGAGATTCCGAATTCGCTGCAAAAGACTGACCGCCATTGGATCGGATCAACGCTGCGTTTATTGATCCTATTAGCCCTACTAGCCGTGTGCGTAGCGCAGTCTTTGGGACCGAGAGAGAAATTAAGAGAACTGTTGGATCGCCAACCTAACGATTGGTCGTCGGTGCCGAAGGGGAAGCCGTCCCCTGGGCCAGCCGAACGTTGAGCGCCCCGATCCGTTGATACAACTCGGGTTGCGTTGCATTGATTGCCAAACTCTGCTGATAGTTTTGGATCGCCTGCATCAACTCCCCCGATGACTCGCGCAGATTTCCCTTAAATGCCCAAGCTCGATAGTTGTTGGGGTCCATGGCCAACGCTTCATCGAGGTACTGCTCGGCCACCTTGTTCTGATTGAACTCCTGATGCATCCTAGCTAACTCAATGCGCGGTTCCGACAAAGTCGGGTTGGCGATCGCCCAATTCTTCAGAAGAGTGAAGCCTTTGTCCGCCTTGCCCATGTCCACCAGCAACACCGCTAAACCGCGATGGCATTCGACATGATTAGGGGATAGATCCAAACATTGATTGTACATGGCCTCGGCGTTGTCGAGCATCTTGGAATCCTTGGCAGCCACGCCTAGCTTGTGATAGGTTGATGCCAGGTTGTAGTAAGTATCCGGATTCGCTGCGTCTGTCTGCTTGGCCTGTTCAAAGTATTGCAAAGCTTCCGCGTATCGGCCCTGCTGATAGAGGGCCACCCCTTGGCCATTCCGATTGCGGCTCCCCAATTGGCATCCGCTCGCAACGATGGTCAATATCAACAACGCAAACACGCAACACCGCAATGGTATCTTCGATTCGAATTTCGAAGTTGACATGATGACCTCAGAAACGATGGCCTCGGTGACGGAGACTTGAGGAGCGAACCGAGGCACCCAACCGCCGTCCGCTTGCCCTACGACTTACCAGGTTTCCTCTTTGAAAATCAAGGCGAATCAAGGCCGATTAAGCCCGCTCTCCTCCGCGTGTTTCAATTTCTCCATCACGAATAATCGATACTGCCGCTACATCAAGAAGATCATGAAGCGAGACAAAGATGAACTCCGTTGCGTCTCGAGCCGATTTCCAAGTGTGACGATTTGCTTCCCACTCGAGGATGATTATGTTCCGCTCAATGCTTGCATTTGTCCTGCTGTTTGTATTCTCGGGAGTGGCTTGGGGGCAGTACCCGTTTGGACTGCATTCGTCTCGGACCAATGAAGGACCGTTGACGAATTTGGGACGATATCACGGTATCGGATATGGTCCTGGCTACCACAATTCTTATTCGCGACCCTCGGCAATGCGTTGGTTTCATCGCGAGACGGAGCCCAAGTCTTATGTGGAACTCTCGCGCGCTCCGAGTTCTCTACCTGCTGGCCGCCTTCATCAATCACCCTCAACAGTCCATGCTCCACGTTGGAATCCGCTCCGTTGAGGTTAGGGACGGGGATTGCTCTTGACTCGAGTACCCGACTGCGACTAATTCCCTTTCTATGCGTCCAGGCGAGTGGCGCGCGATCCCTCCCGCAATTCCTAGAACGTGGAATCAAAGATGATCATGAAACGAACTTTATGGATAGCCGTGGTGGCTGTTGGTCTTGCTCAAGTCGGATGTGGTGGCAAATCGGATCCTTCGGTTGCCGGCGGGCCTTCGGTAACGGGTCAGCAGTCGAATCAAATAGCAGAGGGGACTGGTGCACCTCCCCTACCCCCTGGCACACCCAATCAAGCACCTGCACCCGGTTCGCTCGACGCGATGGTTCCGCTGAGCTCCTTGAACTTGACCAATCCGACAAAGCCCGAGGAAGTGGTCGGCGCTTTCCTGGACGGCATGCGTACGGGTAATGCAGCGGTGATTGCTAACTTACTGTCCACGCGAGCACGCAAAGAAATCGCAGACAAGGGCTTGGATATTGCACCGATCGGATCACCGCAGGCGAAATTCGAGATCGGAGTCGCCCAAGTGGCCGATCCGAACGATCCGAACACGGTGCTGGTCTCGAGCAACTGGTTGGAACCGGGAGCAGCCAACGGACAGCCTGCCAGCGAGTACGAGGTGGTATGGGCCCTGGTTCGCGAGTCTGCTGGCTGGCGCATTTGCGAGATGGCGGTTGATACCCACCAAGAGGGCGAAGAGATCCAAGTCGTCAACTTTGAGAATCTCTCGGATGTGGTGCCTGCAGGCAACGCTCCCGCAGCAAACGCTCCACCGACAAGCAATCCGGCAGGCAATGTTCCTCGTACGGCCGCTAATCCAAGCGGGCCTGCGTTGCCTCCCGCAAACAACCTCCCTGCAAACAACCTCCCTGCAGTTGGCGGATTGCCCGCTTTGCCGGGTGCTCCAGGCGGTGTCTCGGGAAGTCTTCCTCCCCTGCCTCCCGCAGGCCTGGGGGCGGGAAATTCCGGACAGTCTGGCATTCGATAAGAGGATTTCGAAAAAATCGTGGCTCAAAGCGCTATCGTTTAGGGCTTTACAAGCCCTTCATGGCTTGACCGCTTTTGCTAGAATCCTCTATCCTTGTGCCCCGTTCCGAATCGAGTCATGCTCACTTCGAGAACCTTTTACTTTACGCATCAGCATCAGATAAGTGGTTACGGGAGCTCCCTGTTATGGCAACCATTGAGGAACGAGTCATTGAAATCGTCGCCGAGCAACTCGGGGTCGAGAAAGAGAAGATCAGTCGCGAAACTCACTTCGTCAATGACTTGGGAGCCGATTCGCTTGATACCGTTGAATTGGTGATGGAACTCGAAGAAGAGTTCGATATCAGCATCCCTGAAGATGCCGCCGAGAAGATTCAGCGAGTGGGTGAGGCGGTCGATTACATCGAGAAGCAACAGGCCTGAGGCCGTGATCGATAGTTGGTAGTCGAATGAAGCGTCGCGTCGTCGTTACAGGCTTGGGATGCGTCACCTCCCTAGCTTTGAATGTCGAAGGCTTGTGGCAAGCCATTTTGGAAGGCAAGAGCGGTATACACGCGCTCTCGGTTGTAGATACGTCGCAGCAAAAGGTCAAGTTCGGAGGGGACATCCCCAACTTCGACCCCGGCCCGTCTTGCGATCCCAAGGATGCCAAGCGACTCGACCGATTCTCCTTGTTCGCGATGGCAGCCGCGTATCAAGCGGTGTTGGATTGCAGCATAGACTTCTCGAAAGAGGATCCCTTCCGATGCGGTGCCATCCTCGGATCTGGCATCGGTGGTCTGAACGAAATCGAATCGCAAATGTTTCGGTTGTTCAGCAAGGGGCCGGATCGCGTGAGTGCGTTTACTATCCCTACGATGATGCTCAATGCAGCAGGCGGCAATTTAGCTATCCGCTATGGTTTGCAGGGCCCCAATTTCGCTGTTGCCACCGCATGCGCTAGCAGCAATAACGCCATGGGTGATGCGCTCAAGGCGATTCAATACGATGATGCTGATGTCATGCTGACCGGTGGCACCGAAGCAGCCATCACATCGATCGGCGTCGCGGGCTTCGCCAACATGCGGGCCCTGTCAACTCGTAATGACGAACCTGAGCGTGCTAGCCGTCCCTTCGATATGGACCGAGATGGTTTTGTATTGAGCGAAGGATGCGGCGTCCTGGTGTTTGAAGAACTCGAACATGCCCGGAAACGGGGCGCTCGCATCTATGGAGAGATCTTGGGTTATGGCGGATCTTGCGATGCCGGTCACATCACCGCACCCGACGAATATGGTCGCGGTGCCGCGAGGTCGATGAGAAATGCATTGGCAGATGCAAAACTCAATGCTTCCGATATCGATTACATCAACGCCCACGGAACCAGCACCCCTCTGGGGGATCGAGCAGAAACCGTCGCAGTGAAATCCATCTTTGGCGACGATGCGTACAAAGTATCGATATCGAGCACCAAAGGGCACTTGGGCCACGCCCTCGGCGCCAGCGGCAGCATCGAGATGATCCTCTCAATCCTCAGCTGCTTCCGCAATATCGTTCCTCCCACGATCAACCTGGAAACGCCAGATCCTACATGCGACTTGGACTACACTCCGCTCCGTCCCAAGGATCGCGAAATTCGCTATGCAATGAGCAACAGCTTCGGATTCGGCGGCCACAACGCAACGGTGATTTGTGGCAAACTCAAATAGGGACAAGGTTGATCCGTTAGTCCCAACTCTGAGATCGATTTTTTTTCTTTTCCCCGGTGAGCTTCTTGCTCTCCATTCGCCTCCGCTGGGCTCCCGCTGTGGGACGAGTCGGCTTGCGCTGTATCACCGGCTTGATCGCCTCCAGAAGCAATCCCCGCAACATCTCGCGGCACGCTTCTAAATTTCGGGACTGTTCGCGGTGCACTTGGCAGCTCAATACGAGCAACCCCTCTTCGTTGATCCGATTTTTGGCTAGCGCACGGAGTCGCTGCATCGTTGTTGGAAACAGGGCCTGGGTTACATTCAGGTCCCATCGCAACACTGCCTTGGAGTTGACTTTGTTGACGTTTTGCCCACCTGGACCGCCGGATCTGGCAAAGGAAGCTTGCAGTTCCGAGGCGGGCACCGTCAAATGGGGAGTGATGATTAAGTCTTCCATGGACATTTAAGGTAGCTTGCAATGGCCTGTCGTGCGAGACTCCAAAACATGATCTGCCTGGGTTGCTTCGTCATCTTCCTGGGATGCACCGGAGCCAATCCCGCGGTTTCGCAGTCCGAGAAACCAGCCTCTCTCTGGACTCGTCCTACGGGAGAAGACTGGCCCCGCATGCTTGGGGTTCGCTTCGATTCTCATAGCCTCGAAAAAGGGATCCGCACCGATTGGGGCAAGGATGGACTTCCGATTCTCTGGACGCAGCCAACCGGGACCGGATACGGCAACGGAGTCGCAGCCCTAGGGCGTTGGTTTCAGTTCGATCGATTCGGAGGAGTGGAACGGCTCAGTTGCTACGTGGCGGAAACCGGCGAGCTCATTTGGAAGTGGGAATCGCCGGTCGTTTACCGAGACCCCTACGGCTACAACGATGGCCCACGGGCAAGCCCTGTCGTGGATGGCGATTGCGTCTATGTCTACGGAGTGGCAGGGACCCTCGCCTGTGTCGGTATCGCCGATGGGTCGCTCCGATGGAAGAAAGATATGAATCGCGAATACGGAGTGGTTCCCAACTTCTTCGGAGTAGGAGCTTCGCCTCTCATTTACGGCGATCTCGTACTGGTCATGGTCGGCGGCAGCCCCAGTGGTCCGCCGTTGCCTCGCAATCCCACCGTAAACGATATGGCGAGGGCGACCCCGAATGGCTCGGCCATGGTGGCGCTCGATAAATCAACCGGCAAAGAGGTGTATCGCGTTGGCAATTATCTCGCCAGTTACTCCGCGCCGATCATCGCTCCCATGGATGGGAAAGACCGATGCGTCGCACTGGTCCGCGAGGGATTGCTCGTCTTTGATGTAGCGACTGGAAGCAATGAAGCGTTTTTCCCCTTCCGCGCTTCGATCTTCGAAAGTGTTAACGCCGCTTCTCCCATCCCGCTCGATGGCAACCGCATCTTCATTTCCGAAGCCTATGAAATCGGCAGCGCGATCGTCGAACTACGCGAGGGGAAACTGATTCCGATCTGGGAAGACCGGGGTGGCCGAAGCAGCCAAGCGATGCGAACTCACTGGGCGACTCCTATTCGATCGGGAAACCTCTTGTTCGCCAGCAGCGGACGCAATCAACCCGATACCGATTTGCGATGCATTGAATGGAGCGGCGAAGGAGCCCCCCGCGTTCGATGGAGCCAACGCAATCGAGACCGCGGAACTGCGCTGATGGTCGATGGCCATTGGCTGTGGCTCGGCGAGTTGGGCAAACTCCAACTATTCGCGATCGACGCAACCGAGTACCAACCGATCGCCGAGATGGATCTGGGCTCCATGATCGATCCAAAGAATCGCAAACCCTTCATCAATCCACCGAGTTGGGCCCCTCCCGTCCTCTCGCATGGATTACTGTATCTTCGAGGCGAAGATCGGGTGATCTGCCTCGAATTGATCCCGAAGTGAGGCTTGAACAACATGCTGCACCGAAGACGCATCCTGGGTACAGGCCTGACTGGCGCTGCAGTGATGGCTTGTCGAGCAAGCCCTATCAACGCAGCTACTTTGCTCCCATTCAATATTCTTCCGAAACCGCTCAGAGACGAAGATCTCATCCAATGGATTGAACGTACCAAGGGAGCGTGGAGCCAAAAGCTTTATCTGGCGATGCTGGGCGCTGCCAACCCGTTCAAAGAAGGGGATGCAATCCTCGGTGTTGCAGCTACCTCCGAGGAGCAACGTGAAATAGCGCGCGAGCTATTGTCAAACACCACGATCGGAAAGATTGATGCCAGGCCTCCGTTCCTCGATTCGATGCACACATGGAATCAGCAATGGCTGCGATCTGATGCGACAGCCAAGGTAGCGGCCATGACGTTTGGGGAGTTGAAGCAGTATCTGCTCACGCGTTCCGAACCCGAGATCCACGCCATCAAAGATGGTCTGTCCAGCGATGCGATTGCGTGCGTCGTCAAACTGATGAGCAATGAGGAATTGATTTGTGTTGGGGCGAAGGTATTCAACCCTCTCCCTGGTTCATTCTTAGGTGCCCGCGGCTACATGGGAGCTCGTATTCAACCCAATTCGCCGACCGATCACCCAGACGATATTCGCTGGCAAGTCTTCAACGCCTTCGCGTTTGCCGTTGGCGATGTGCTGATCGGCACCAATCCCGTCTCAAGCGAAACCGCCTCGGTCCGCATCATTGAGGAAACTTTAAAAGACATCGTCACCACCTTCGGTTTAGCCGGTGTTTTGCCTCACTGCGTCTTGGCTCATATCGATATTCAAGCCCAAGTGGAACGCGAGGCGCCAGGCTCCACGGCTCTGTGGTTTCAGAGCATCGCTGGTTCCGATGACGCGAATGGCACCTTTGATGTCACGTTGGAAAAGATGATCCGGCATGCAGAGCAGCGAACCGGACCCTATGCGCTCTACTTCGAAACCGGCCAGGGAGCGGACTTTACCAACGGACATGGCCATGGCACCGACATGGTCATTCACGAGTCCCGCAAATACGGGTTCGTGCGCGGGCTGATGCGTGTGGTCTCCAACACCCGCCAGCGGCAAGCCCTCGGCTCGCAGCCTTGGGTACATGTCAATGATGTGGCAGGGTTCATCGGACCCGAGGTGTTCCGCAATCGCGACCAACTCGTCCGATGCTGTCTCGAAGATATCGTCATGGGCAAACTGCACGGGCTAATGATCGGTTTGGATGTTTGTACAACACTTCACATGGATGTTTCTCTCGACGATCTAGGTTGGTGTATCGAGCAAATCATGCCCGCCAATCCAGGCTATCTGATGGCCCTGCCAACTCGCATCGATCCGATGCTTGGCTATCTAACCACCGGATATCACGATCACGTCCGCATCCGAGAGCAATTCGGCTATCGGGTCAACGATGCCATGTGGTCCTTTTTTCAAAAACTCGGCGTAATCGATGGTGAGGGGAAGCCCACCGAGCATTTCGGCGACCCGATCTGGGTCTATCAACAGTACTGCCGCCGCAATGGTGATCCACGAAGCAGTGGAGAGATAACCATCGAGGCGCAGCAGTCTCTCGAACAAGTTCGCCAGCGCGGGGTCTTGATCAGCCGAGGATCCGACCGCGAACCAAGCCGACTGCCAAGCGAACTCGATCAAGAGATCCATCGTATCTATGACGATGCAAAGCGATGTATTTGGGCGGAGTTACCCCACGACTTTGAGGCATCGATCCCATCGATGATTCCTATCGCAACTCAGTCGGCCGATCGCAACGATTACATCCTGCATCCCGCGTCGGGCGAAGCTTTTCATCCCGCGAGCGTGGAAACGTTGCGACAACGTAGACGCAACCACGGCGATTCCTACAACGCTCTGATTGTCTTGTCGGATGGTCTCAACGCCTTGGCGCTCACAAGCGATGCCCAAGCCAAGTCTCTCCTCGAACAACTCGAGAGCGAACTGAAGGAGTCGGGGATACGGGTTGCTCCCGACCGTTTTCTGATCCGTTCCGGACGAGTGCGCGCGGGCTATCGTATCGGTGAACTCATGTTCGGCGGACGAAGCGGATCGATGCATCTGTTGCATGTGATCGGCGAGCGACCGGGCAGCGGACATCGAACGTTGTCCATCTACATCACCTCTGCCGAGGGAGAGGATTGGGGCAAACCCGAAGCCATCGACCACAATATCACGAAAGTCGTTTCGGGAATCGCTTCCACCGCCTTGGTGCCTAAACAAGGAGCCGAGGCTGCGGCCCGAATTCTGCGCAGCCTCCTTTGAGACGACGTTGATCAACCGGACGCCAGGCTTGTTATCAAAGGGCAAGTCGTTGGTATCGATTGTCCACGGCGATACTGGTCGAGCAGTTCGCGAGATCGAGCCGCCAGCATGCGGCGAACCTCGCGTCGAGCACCCTTAACGCGCGCGATTTTCATGTTGTCGTATGCAGTTGTTTGATGCCGCATCCAAGCGATCACGGCCGCCTCCGCACGTCGCTCAATAGGTATCCGCGATGTTCTCGCGACCGTCCCACTGCCAACCGGTGTCGCATGTTCCGCAATCCGTGTTGCGATCCGTTGAGCAAGCGAGGAGTGCTTCGGATGGAAATCGAGGAACCGAACAACAGCCTCAGTGAAGTCGCCAACGTATTCGGATTGCTTTTGATCTCGGCGCCGCGAGTCAGCGGCTTTCTTTTTCGTGTAAGCCTCGGTCCCCCTCTCGGCTTGCAGGGCTTGTGACACTTGCGAAATGGTTTCCGCAGGCGCCCAGACGCCGCGCGAGAAGACCTTTCGCCCTCGTTTTTCTTGCACTACCCAATGATCCCCTGCAGCTTTCACGCGTCGTGTCCAACCGGGATCACCGGGCGGTAGTAGTTCCCAACCCTCAGGAACTCTCAGGACTGCACCCGAAGAGGTGCGAACGGTTCGGTCGTCGGGGCCTGGCAGATAAACGAGGCTTTCAGTCATGAATTCACCCAAGAGGTTCAACAAAATCCAATATTAGGATCGGCCCG
>CAYXFO010000001.1:23108-28071 GCA_964464255.1 uncultured Pirellula sp. | reverse complement strand
CCCGGCCTGGGACAACTGGTCCAGGGCCGCATACTTGCCGCTCTGATCTTTTTCGTCTTGGCGACCGTTCTGTGGTTCATTCTGCTGGGTTGGATCATCCACATTTGGGCAGCGATCGACGCCGCGAGATATCGAGCGTGATCGTCTCGACGATCCCTCAAATCGCTTCGCTGAGTATATCGACCAGTCGCACAGCCATCATCGCCACAATCGCCTGAGGATTGCAGCCGACCAAACGAGGCATGGCGGACGCATCGCACACCCAAAGATTTTCGGTACCGCGAACTTGCAACGACCCGTTGAGGCAACTCTCTTTATTCGAACCCATCGCGCAGGTTCCAGCGTAGTGATAAATCGTGGATGCGAATCTTTGGAGGTAGGAAGCGAGTCGCTCTTGATCCTTGCATTTCGGAAAAACTTCTTGACCAAGCCATTCGCACCACGGAGATTCCGAGATCATATCCCTCCCTGCTTTGATCGCGCTGAGATACTCCTCGCGATCAGACTCCTTCGAAAGATAGTTGGGATCGATGGTTATAGGTGGCAATGATTCGCTATCCCAGTCCCCCTTCGCTTGAGCCAATGTGATGGAACCTCGAGTGCCGTTTTGCAGTGGTGTCACGGCGAAACTGACATGTTCTCCTCGACCGCCAAAGGGATTGGGTTCGAGGTAGTGGGTCGGGGTGATGTGCATTTGAAACCGGGGAACAGCCCGTCTGCTCGCGAGTTCCTTCGCTCCTGATAACTCGAAGAATCCTCCCAACTCGGCGAGGTTCGAGCTCCGCGGACCGCTTCGATCGCGCAGATACTGCAGTCTCGCATCTCGCTGTCGATCCGATTCCGACCTTGAGGAATCCTTACCATTCGATTCCAAACGATACACGATCGGAAAGACCAGATGATCCTGAAGATGCCGGCCCAATTCGGGGAGATCCAATCGGCATGGGATCCCCGACCACTGGAGATCATCACCGGGCCCCAATCCAGATGCCATCATTAAGCGGGGTGTTTCAATTGTACCTGCGCAAAGTAGAACACCGCGATTGGCTCGCCGCTCAACGATACTACCGGAACTGGAAATGCAACTCACGCCAATCGCACGATCACCGTCGAATAGCAATCGCACCACTCAAGTATCAGGAATTACGCGGAGCTGTTGCTGCGTTGCCGTCAGCCATCGCTGCTGATCGCGTGCCAATAGATTCCACATAGAAACCCGTCGACCGCGGGATTGCATGCGTCGATACGCATCGATCCCAAGATGCGGTCGATCAAACCCTGAAGGATAGCTCGACGCTGCCCTGGCGTTCTGGGCCGATTGGTCGAGGAGTCGCTGCATGGAGGGGTGCATTGGTGGCAACGATGGCAGATGGAATTCATTGAGCCAAGTACGCAAACGCGCGAATGCTTCATCGATCAAGCCCAAGGACCACTGCTGCCCACCCTCGCGATGCCACAGCTCGAAATCTCGAAGATCAGGTTCGATCCAGATCTCATGGCGTTGATCGCGGTTGAGCCCCCGAGAGCATGGCCTGCGGGCAGTCGAACGACTCGTTGGCCCAACCCCTGTTGTGGCGAAGTGCGATGATCCCAATCCCATCGTGACCGGAAGGTCTTCAAGTAATCCGAAGGCACATTCAGACGGCTCGCACGAGGTACGGCACCAGATTCGAGCATGAGGACACTTCCGAGTTTTCGCGTCACGATCTCGCGGGCGAGAGTGCAGCCAGCCGCACCCGCTCCGACAATGATGAAGTCAGTATCCGTCACGGCTTTCGACTCGAATCAGTAATCCAGGCTCGCACCGCCGTCGACTTGCAATCCTTGGCCGGTGATGAAGCTGCTGTCGTCGGTAGCCAGGAACAAACAAGCTCGTCCAATCTCTTCCATGTCGGCCATACGTCCGAGCGGTTGCAGGGCGGCGATGCGATCGAGAGCGGCATCCGGATCGGGCAGGGTTGCAGCCCACGAACGCATGAGCGGCGTATCGACGTTGCTCGGCAGAATCGCATTGACACGAATTCCAAAATCCGCGCACTCGAGCGCAAGGGACTTAGTAAACGACAATTGAGCCCCCTTGCTGGCCGCATAGGCGGTCGAATTACGTTGGCCAAGAACCGCGGTCATCGAACTGATGTTGATGATCGTTCCCTTTGTCTTTTTGAGATGCTCCAATGCGTAATAACATGCTGCGTAGGTGCTCAGGAAATTGACTCGGAGGACGTCGATCACTTGCTCCGGCGCCATGCCGGTCAACGGTGTATCGGGTGGATGGATACCTGCGTTGTTGATGAGGCAATCGAGTTGGCCAAAGTGCTCCACCGTGCGAGCGATGGCGGATCGCACTTGCGATTCGATCGATACATCGGCTTGGATGGAAACGGCTGGGTGAGGCAAGGCAGCGACGAGCGCCTCGGCCGCTGCGAGGTCTCGATCGACGACTGCCACATAGGCCCCCTCCTTCGAGAAAACGCGACAGCATCCCTCGCCGATACCCCGCGCTCCCCCGGTTACCAATACCACACGCTTGGAAAATCGCATGTTTGAAAAACGCTCTTCAATCGAGTTCGTTGGAATCCCATCTTTGGATGATCGTGTTATCTTATCAAGGAGATTCGTTGAGTGTCGTCTGAGGAAGGGGCATTTCGTTGTCCGATCGATTAAAAGTTCTTCCGTCCGTTTGCGCGTTGGATTGCCCGGATACCTGTGCGCTTCATATCACCGTCGACGGCGATCGTGTCGTCCATTTGGCGGGGGATCCCGAGCACCCGATTACGCGAGGCTTCGCATGTGTCAAAACCGCCCGTTATCCGGAAAGGCAGGAGCAGTCCGATCGCCTGCTCCATCCCATGCGGCGCGTGGGTCGCAAGGGAGAGGGGCGATTCGAAAGAGTGTCCTGGGAGGTTGCACTGGATGCGATTGCCGATCGCGTCCGCGAAACCCTTGAAACCGACGGCCCACAGTCGATCCTTCCGTATCACTATGCCGGGACGATGGGCGTGATTCAAGGGGATTCACCCCGAGCATTCTTTCGCGCGTTGGGTGGCCTGGAACTGGATCAAACCATCTGTGCCACAACAGGCGGCGCCGGTTGGGAAGCCAACTATGGACCGAACAAGCTATCGCCTGACCCCGAGGATGTTGTTCACGCACGCACGATTATTTTGTGGGGTATCAACGCGCTGCGCAGCAATTCGCACCTGGCTCCGATTCTCAAAGAAGCTCGAAAACAAGGGGCTCGAATCCTCCACATCGACCCGTATCGCAACGAGACTTCCCGTTTTTGCGATGAACATTGGCAGATCCGCGTCGGCACCGATGCGGCTCTCGCATTAGCAATTGGCGGCGAAATCCTTCGTAGATCCTGGCAGGATCGTGAATATGTCGAACGCTATGCCTTGGGTCTGGACGATTATATGACTGCTTGCGAAGAGTGGCCGCTCGAGCGAGCCGCAATCTATTGCGATGTGCCGCTGTCGGAATTGGAACGATTGGTCCATGACATGGCATCGCGACCACCCTGCTTCATCAAGGTCGGATACGGACTGACCCGCAACGAAGGTGGTGGCAACGCCATGCGAGCCATCACGTTGCTGCCCGCTCTGCTGGGATCCTGGAAACAGCGCGGTGGCGGAGCATCCCTCTCGACGAGCGGCGCATTTCAACTTCATCGCGATACGATCACCGGCAAGCACCTTGAGAGTCGGTCCTCGCGACATGTGAACATGAACCTCTTGGGGAAGGAGTTGGATCCCGAGACCAGCACCATCCGCGGATTGTTTGTATTCAACAGCAATCCAGCGGCGGTAGCACCCGATTCCTCAGCCGTGCGCAAGGGACTGTCGCGCGAGGATCTATTCACTGTCGTTCTCGAACACTTCCAAACCGATACCGCAGACTATGCGGATTACCTACTGCCCGCTACGACCTTTCTCGAACATCCTGATGTTTACACCGCGTACGGACACTATTACCTGCAATACGCAGAGCCGGTGGTCGCCGCTCGCGGGCTGGCTAAACCCAACCGCTGGGTGTTTCAGGAAATCGCGCGCCGACTAGGATTGACCGATCCATGTCTGTATTGGGATACGGATGAATTGATCGTTGAAATGCTACGCTCTCCAAATCCATGGTTGCACGGAATCACGCCAGAGAAACTCAAGACCGAGAAATCGATCAAGCTCAAGTTGCCTGAGCCGTTCCTGCCTTATGCGCAAGGGAGCCATTACGAGGATGGCAAGATCCGATTTTCGCCACCTCCACAGCAACTCGAGTTCGACGAGCAGCCCAATGACGAGTTCCCGTTGCGTTTGATTTCACCGCCAGGAGCGGTGGTCGTCAATACAACCATGGGCAACGTTCCGAGTATCCTCAAAATGGCAGGCGGGGAACCGAGTGTCCTCATTCACCCCGATGACGCAAAAAAGTATGGACTCAGAGATTCCGAACACGCGTCCATCGCAAGTGCTCAGGGAACCATCCAACGCAAAGTCACCGTCACCGACGAGACGCGACCGGGGGTGGTGATCGCGGTCGGGCAATGGTGGCCGAAACTCGCTCCGGATCGCAAAAGCCTCAACGACTTGACCAGCCAGCGATTAACAGATCTTGGAGGCGGCAGCATGTTCGGCAACGCGGTGGTTCGCATCGCACCCGCGTCGCAATCGTAGAGGGAATGAGAATGATGGTGCTTGTGAAACGATGGTGCCTGCAAAATCGCCTGGCCAAGTGCCCGCCTGGCCACTATCACTTACCGAGCTGATCGGTTGACGATCTGTACTCGAAGCGCATCGATCATCGCGTTCAGTTCGGATAGATCCTTGTCGGCAAACTCTTCATCGGACGATTCCGGCAAGCCAAGAATCGATTGAAGCATTCGGATGGTCTTCGCATTTGCCCTTGCCTCGCCTCTTGCCTCACCTTTCGCTTCGCCTCTTGCCTCACCTCTTGCCTCACCTCTTGC
>CAYXFO010000001.1:21612-23008 GCA_964464255.1 uncultured Pirellula sp. | reverse complement strand
TGTGCGGCTCGTCCGTGCTTTTGTGATCGATCAGGACAAAGATGTAGACGTAGTTGACCTTCATCCCCAATTGCTTGGCGATCTCCGGCGAGACATCCACCCTGAAGAGTCGGTCGGCGAAGCGACGGCGGAGATTGGCATCGATGAAGTTCGCGTCGATGGGAGCAAGTGTTTCAAAGAGCAAGTGCTTAGCGATTTCGCTCGGCAGATGCTGGGACAGGAGTGCTCGGGCGGCATCGATTTGCTGGAGCGTCTGATTGATCAATCGATCATGCGGCGACTGAATCCGTTCATCGCGATGCTGTTCATCGAACGGGTCCATAAACGGTAGCTGATTATCGGCGTTTTCTTCAGTACTCATGTCGCGGATTGTACCCGCGAGCGAAGCGATCGTGGCACGACGCTCGGGCCTGATGCTGGCGAGCAATCCAATCCAGGGAATGCAAGCTAGCATCGGCACTACGTGTCAACATGCATTGCTAGCGATTGGTTGTGGCTCGTGTGCAATGCCTGCCCTGGTTTGTGCGAGTCAAGCAGAATTTCGTGGAAGGCACTTTCAATTTCGAGCAGCCGCGAAACGATCAGCCAAACGCAATCGATACCAACATCGTCACGGAACCGATTGCTCAAGCAATAATTGAAAGACTGACCAAGGCCGGAGTATCGACGGATGTGGTTCAAACCTTGCGCCAGGATTTTCAGCTCGCGATTGACGCGAATCAGCCTTGGAATTTGCAGCAAGTGCATGTCAAGCTTGGTGAGCTAGGGTTGGACTGGCAGATACTACATGCACCTCCGACGAGTCTCAACACTCAATCTTCCGCCGAGCATTCATCGAGCGGTGATTCGACACTTGTTGATGAACCCATTGCTCAAGCCATAGTCGCAAGACTCGCAGGCATTCGAGTCGACTCGGAAAAACTCTTGGCGATTCACGACTCGATGTGGGAGGCGATCCGTGCGGGCAATCCGTTGAGTTTAGAGCAGGTTCATGCCCGACTTACGGAACTTGGAATTGACCCGCAAACGCTTTCTAGCGATCCTCGCAAGCCCCCGAACCCCCCGGGCTCCTCAGCGACGATCTTCATCCGAGACAAACAAAAATCGCGAACGGTCAAAGAGTGACACCCCCGCTGCCGCTAAGAAAGAGGGAAGGTCTGTTCCTTTGCGAATAGGGGGACCTCACACCTTTTTCCCACAGTACTGCGCACAACAGGTGCCTGGTACCGAGCAGAGCTTGCCCCGAGCAGAGCTTGAGGACAGGCATTGCGCTGGGCTAGTGAGAAAATGCTTGCATTGCTTCTGTTGCTGACCAACGGATTCATGGCCGGGAATAAGATTGGGCGTTATCGCTAGCATTTCTCGCGCTAGCAGGTAGCGCGCAATGCGTGTCCTA
>CAYXFO010000001.1:0-21512 GCA_964464255.1 uncultured Pirellula sp. | reverse complement strand
CCAGAGAATCGGCAGGGTGAGGATCAGCAGTGGCCCCGAGAGTCGCGAACTGAGAATATAATCGGTCGACAACCGATGTGTTGGGAAGCGACTTGTTCATCAGTCGGCATGGATATCCTCAAAGATCATTTCGCGAGTGTTTGGAATACGATGCCTTTGGATCTCCCAGAAAAACTTACGGGACAGACTCGCATGGTATTGATCGGCGACATCGTCGGGAAACCGGGGATGGTCGCTACCTGTATGGCGGTTCCCATGTTGCGACAGGCGGGATGCGATCTCATCGTAGCGAATGCGGAAAACGCTGCCGATGGTGCTGGCTTGACCATCAAACAGTATGAACAACTCGTCGCCGCAGGAGTCGATGCGATCACCTTAGGGGATCACATTTACAAGAAACGGGAAATCGAAAAATCGCTCCGCCTTCAATCCAATATCGTCAAACCTGCCAACTTTCCGGACAAGGCGCCCGGCAAAGATCATTGCATCGTAAGAACTTCTGCGGGAGTCCCTGTCGCTGTTCTCAGTTTGCTCGGCCGAGTATTCATGCGGCCGGTCAATTGCCCATTTGAGGCTGCCGATCGTGTCCTGGCATCGCTTCCCGAATCGGTGACGCTGCGCCTGGTCGATATGCATGGAGAGGCCACGAGCGATAAGCAAGCGATGGGTTACTATCTCGATGGGCGCGTTACCGCAGTGCTCGGAACGCACACGCACGTTCCAACTGCCGATGAGCAAATCCTTCCGGGAGGGACCGCGTTTCAGTGCGATGTCGGTATGACAGGTCCCCATCGCAGTATCCTGGGCCGAGAGATCGAACCGGTGCTGCGCACTACGTTGACGTTTGATCCGAACACTTTTCATGTTGCCACCGCAGATGTGCGCGTATCGGCAACCTGGTTGGATGCCGATACCATGACTGGTCGCGCGCTAAGGATCGGCCGACTGCGAATCCCCATCGAGACCAAATAGAATCCTCTCAATTCCTTACCATCAATCCTTGCTCACAGCAGGACGATGGGGCTCGAATTGAGTTCGAGCGGCTTGCTCCGCCATCTTCACCGCCTCGACGGCGTTCTGGTAAAGGATCTTTTGTGCGCGAATCTTGGACTGGCTTCCCTTGGGCTCGAGCCGACGGTATTGGCCATCGCTCTGGAGTTCCCATGCATTCTGATTGTCTCGAAAATAGGTGTCGAGAATTTCGACCAGTCGGCGTTGCGAAGCGGGATCCTCAACCGGCACGAGCAACTCGATCCGTCGGTCCAAGGATCTAGGCATCCAATCCGCACTGCTGATGAAAACCGCATCCTCGCCGCCGTGAAAGAAATACAGGATGCGGGCATGTTCGAGAAAGCGGTCGACGATGCTGATGACCTGGATATTTTCGCTCAGCCCTGGAACTCCGGGCCTCAAACAACAAATACCCCGCACGTTCAGACGCACAATCACTCCTGCTTGGCTAGCGCGGTAGAGAGCTTCGATGATCTCGGGATCGACCAGCGAATTCATCTTGGCGACAATGTATGCCTTTTGACCCATCTGCTTGCGCTGGGTTTCGCCATCGATGAGCGAAATCAACTTTTTACGCAGACCCAGTGGAGCTGAATCGATTTTCTCATATGGTTGCGGCTGGCTGTAGCCGGTGACCGCGTTGAAGAACGCTGACGCATCCTTGCCAAGGGATTCATCGCAAGTCAGGTAGCTAATATCGCTGTACATGCGGGCGGTGGATTCGTTGTAGTTGCCTGTTCCGAAATGAATATATCGCACGACCCCCGAAGATTCTCGTCGAACGACGATACAGATCTTTGCGTGTGTCTTCAGTCCTCGCACCCCATAGACCACTTGAACCCCAGATCGCTCCAACTCGCGCGCCCACTCGATGTTGCGAGCTTCATCGAATCGAGCCTTGAGTTCCACAACGACAGTGACATACTTGCCCCGTTCCGATGCCCGCTTCAAGGCATCGACGATGGGGCTCTTGCGACTGGTCCGATAGAGCGTCTGCTTGATCGCCAAAACGTCCGGATCGGAAGCTGCCTCTTCGATCAATCGCAATACCGGCTCGAAGCTCTCATAAGGATGGCAGAGGAGAACATCTTGCTCCGCGATCGTCTGGAACATCGACTTGGATGGATCCAACAATGGCGAACGCTGGGGCGGCCAAACCGTGTCGCGCAGAGCGGGAAAGCCTTCGATATCGGTCAACTGCATCATGACCGACAAATCGAGAGGACCAGGTATCCGAAAGACGTCCCGATCCACGATCCCGATCCGCTGCTTCAGGAAATCCAGAGTGATGTCCGACACATCCTTGGCAATCTCGAGACGAACGAAATCTGCTGATCGACGAGATGACAACACCTCCTCCATACCCAGCATCAAGTCCGCCGCACTGTCCTCGCGCACTGAGATATCGGCGTTGCGAGTCACACGGAAGGCAACGCATTCCTCGATCCGTTTGCCAGGATAGTACTGGTGAGCGTGATGCGCGATGACATCTTCCAGCAGCGCGTAACTGTAGCCTCGGTCGCTCGGCAGCGTAACGAATCGCGAAATCGTTCTGCCCAACGGAATAAAAGAGAAGCGATGCGGAACCTCAGAATCGCCGCTCGCCATCCGCAAGCAGAGATAGAAACCCAAATTGGATAACAACGGAAACGGAGCATCGGGATCCAAGTCCATCGGGGACAGAACCGGATAAACTTCCTCGTCAAAAAATCGATGCATCGCTTCGAGTTGCGGCGCCTTGGCCATCGATGCCGTCACTCGCTCCAATCCGTCTTCGGCCAAAGCTGGCTCAATCGAGTTCAAGAAGCATTCGTACTGGTCTCGAATGATCGTGTTGACTCGCTCATAGATCGCCGACAACTGCCCGGTAACGGTTGCACCGCTCGGATCCGGAGCATCGATCCCCTGAGCTTGCTGCAACTGCAAACCGCCAACGCGGACCATGAAGAATTCGTCCATGTTGCTGAACGTGATCGCCAAGAACTTGAGTCGCTCGAGCGCCGGGACCTTGGAGTATTGTGCTTGATTGAGCACCCGCTGATTGAATTCGAGCCAACTTAATTCGCGGTTGATAAAGTGGCTGGTGGACTTGGCCATAAGGAATCGATCCGCTCCCCTGCAATGACATCAAAGATCGCCGAGGCATCATTCTATCGTGATCCCCGAATCTTGCACGGCGATACCCAGTCGATGGGTTCGCAGCGAATAATTGCAGGATGATCATTGGCCTCGCACTGTATCGCACAATTTGCTATCGAGATCGGAGGTCGATTTTTTACTGTGGAGTTCCGGGTGCGATGATGAAGTTTACAGGTCTGATTCTGATTTGCGCAACCAGCGCCTTGGCCTTGTTATTGCCAGCGTTGGGGATGGTCAAATTCCCGATGGTTGACCAGCGGACCGAGTCATCCTCGCTGACCAGTTCGTCGACATCTCCAGGTCCTCCTGCGGGGCTCCCCATCGCCACCCCTACCTTCCCTGGATTGCCGGGATCAACGCCTGCTGACGGAAATGCGAATCCAGCCCCCAACATTCAGACTCCCGCATCGATGGGGGCGCCCTCCCTGCTGGGTCCTCCGTGGACACGACAGAAAGTAAGCCTGAACGCATGGCTGATGCTCGGGCCGGTGATGCTGCTGGGTATTGCATTGTGGACCTTCGCACCGAATCGAGGCGGCGTAGGTCGATAGAAATACGAATCAGCCATCGTAACCATAGCGTTTGGCGTACTCGCTCCAGGCTTGCATCACCCTCCGTTCCTCGTCGCCTCGGAGTTCTAGACGATTCGTTTGATAGTCTCGTTCCAGCTTGGATTTCTCCGAAATTTTTTCGCGCACACGATCGAAGCTGCCCAGTTCCAGTTGCTCGTAAATCCGTTGCATGGCGGAAACTGGGTCGGCGACGAAGTCTTCATAGCGAAGTTCAATCAACTGAGAATCGGACAGCCCGATCCGGTCCCCTTCGAACGACCGATACATGTTTGGCAACGTGCGCAGGACGAAGTCTTCAATCCGCTTTTCATCGGAAGGAGCTTGCATCGACTGAATCTCATCGAGCGTCTTCCACAGCTTCAACGTCGAAGGATAAACCTTCCTCGGATCGCGAACGATGTGCACAAACTTCGCCTGCGGATACATTTCGCGAAGGATTCCGAGTCGCCCTGTATGAGGCGGGCTCTTGAGAATCAGTGGCTTACGGACTTTATACGTCACCGCGCGTAAAAACCAATCGAGTGTTCGTTTCCAAGCCTCCAATTCGTCGGCGGTGAAAGTACTCGATGCAAGGGTCCCTTCGTGGGGAATCGGATGGCTTGGAAACATGATGCGAAGGTAGGGGGTGGGCGCCCCCAGATTCATCAAGGCAAACTCATCTTCCTGCGGCAGCGACCAACCCGCCTTCATGTTGTCCATCGGTCGGCGCTCCGGCAACAAAAAACCACCGAAGCGCGTAAACAATCCCTCGGTCAGTAGAAAGTGCCACGGGGCGAAGCATTGGAATGTCGTCGGCGATGCAAACCGCTCGTCGAGGGCGAGATACTCATGCAATAGCGTGGTGCCGCTACGCCAATGACCTAAGACAAAAATCGGTGGACCCGCAAGCGATGTGCGCTCGATCGCTCTTCCAAATCCGAGATGCTGAAACAAAGCTAGCAAATCATTCCAAGGAGAAAAGAACGAAACGCCGAGAGCCAGATGCAATCGCGACCAAGAGACATCGAAGCGATTTCGCGCGAGAAGACCAAACCAATACGGGAACCGCATTCCGTGCCAGAAGCGCGGAGACATCAGGGAATAAGCGTTTGATTTTTTCGTCTTTTCCGTGGCCATCCTTGGATGTTCTTGATGAGTCTCGAGGGTCTGCGGGCGTCGAAAGGTTATCGAGTGATCGGCTTCCTTTTGCAATGCCAATCCCCAAGACGAATCCCCAAAACGATATAGACATCCAAGGGACAAGCTGGGTAGTTTCCTGGAACGCCGGATGGATTTGGCGAGTTGATCGGTATTCTGTCAGAAATGGTGAGCCATGGGGGCTTGGATCCAACTATTCAACCGCTATCGCGACGCGATCGTACCCATCTCGATCATCGCCTGCATCGTGGTGATTTTGGTGCCCTTGCCGACGGGCCTGCTGGATATTCTTTTGTCAGCTAACGTTGCGTTGGCGGTCGTGATCCTGCTGACGACGATCTACGTGAGTTCGCCCTTGGAGTTCAACATCTTTCCGGCGATGTTGGTAGCGACGACACTGTCTCGGTTGGTGCTCAATTTGGCTACGACGCGGCTCATTCTCACCCGAGATGGGAATGCGGGTGGCGAGACGGCAGGGCGGGTGATCGAGGCCTTCGGCGAGTTTGTGGCGGGGGATCGGATCGAAGTCGGATTGATTCTGTTTTTGATCATCTTCTTGATCAACTTCATTGTGATCACCAAGGGAGCTACCCGCATCGGCGAAGTCGCGGCTCGATTTGCGTTGGACGGCATGCCGGGTCGCCAGATGGCGATCGACGCCGATTTGGCGGCAGGTGCGATCGATGAAAAAGAAGCCCAGCGACGCCGCGAGGAAGTGACTCGGCAAGCTGACTTCTACGGGGCGATGGATGGTGCCAGTAAATTCGTGCGCGGTGATGCGATCGCAGGTATCGCCATCACTTTCATCAATCTCGTCGGCGGTCTGTACATTGGATACATGTACTTTGACATGACCATTGCCGAATCCGCACAGGTCTATTCCAAGTTGACGATCGGTGATGGGTTGGTCAGCCAGGTCCCCGCCTTCCTCATTTCGTTGGCAGCAGCCTTGCTGACCACCCGAAGCACGCAGAAGTCCGACTTCTCGGGAGACTTCATCCGGCAGATTTTCTCCAAGCCACCGGCGCTGATCGTCGCGGGGGTCTTTCTGTGCCTTCTCGTTTTCTCGAAATTGCCGGCTCTGCCAATGCTAACCATGGGTGGCGGTTGCATCGGACTCGCATTCCTGCTGCAACGCCAACAAAAAGAAGAAATCAAGCAAGCTGCTCGTCGCAAGCAAGAAGCGGAGCAAGCCCCAAAAGCTGTCACTGAGAAAAAGGTAGAGGAGTACCTCGAGGTTGATCCGCTTCGACTCGAACTGGGAGCACGCCTGATCTCATTGGCGGACCCCAATCGAGGCGGGGATTTGATGAAGAGAATCTCGACGGTTCGAGCGACCTTGGCAACCGAGATGGGAATCCTGCTACCGATGGTTCGCATCAAGGACAGGATGAGTCTTCCCGAAGCAAAATACGAACTCTCTATGTCAGGCAATCGGATCGCCTCGGGGTATCTTCGGCCGGATCGCTTGCTGGCGATCGACAAGGGATTGACCCTCGGCACACCCGATGGCGAAGAAACGGTCGACCCTGCCTTTGGACGCAAGGCGTACTGGATCGATCCCCGCATGCGCCAGCAAGCCGAAATGTATGGTTATCACGTTGTGGAATGCGGAGCAGTCCTTGCGACGCACGTGCAGGAAGCGGCTCGTAAACACGCCGATGAACTCCTCACCCGCGAAGTCGCCAAACAGCTGATCGATCAAGTCAAGAAGACCCACGCGACGATTGTCGAGGAGTTGATCCCGGGAACATTGAAGCTGTCCGATGTCCAGCAAGTGCTGCAGAATCTGCTGCGCGAGGATATTCCAATCCGTCAGTTGGGGATGATTCTCGAGACCCTCGGTGATCATGCCCATCGCATCAAGGATCCGATTTGGCTGACGGAATACGTTCGCCATCGCATGGCTCGCACGATTTCGCACCGCTATCGCGACGAATCGGGAACTCTGCGTGTGATCACTCTCGACCCTGCGCTCGAAGACCTTATCGCCGCCAACTCGGAGCATACCGAACGGGGCGTATTCCTCCGCCTGCCCCCCGATGCCGCAGCGAGGATCTGCTCGCGCATCGCAGAACAACTTCAGAAACTCGATACTCTCGGCCGACCTCGATGTGTTTTGGTTTCCCCTAAGATTCGCTTAGCGCTGCGGCAGATGACACAGGAGTCTGTCTCCGACCTGCGAGTTCTGTCTTTCAACGAAGTGGCCAGGGATACCAATATTGAATCGGTAGGCATGGTAACCGACGAGCCGACTAAATGATTGCACCGATTAGAATCAAATCGTTTCGGGCAAGGAATCTGGCCGACGCGCTTCGCAAAGTCCGAACGGAACTCGGACCCGATGCGATCATCCTCGATACCAAACAAACACAACGATCCCGTTTCTCCTGGTCCCGCGACCAAATCGAAGTGACGGCATCCAGCGGCCCTCCTCCCGATACTCAACTTGACCCATCATTGGATGAGCCATCCCCACCAAGCGACGAGCCAATCGCTGCGGAAATCAAAACGGATCCTCATCCAGTCCAATCCCCACTCTTTGAACCTGCTCCCTATCCTCTGTGTTTCATCCAAGTCGGTGCAGAGCTCTTGAAGCGCGAGCTGCCGCGAGACCGCGTCGATAGTTGGTTGAAGGAAGCACTCTCTGCCCTTGGCAGCGATGACCGCGATCCTTGGGTTGTTCGAGCCTATTTGGCACAACTGCTGCGTCGCGAAATCTCGATCGACCCACCAACAAGCTCCTGGGCCCGCGAGAAAACAACCGTCGCCGTCGTCGGTCCACCGGGCCACGGAAAATCAAGCGCTGTCGCAAAACTTGCCAGCATCGCATCGCTGCACCTCGGACTTCAACCGCTGGTTATCTCATGCATTCACGCATCGGCGCCTCCCCGCCCACGGCTCGCCGACTACTGCGACCTGATGGAATGGAAGTATGAACAAGTCGATGCACCGAAGTTAGCTTCGGCGATCGCAAGCGGGATCGATCATTGCGATTGGGTCGTGCTAGATTTTCCGAGCATTCCTCTCGGGGATATTGAGTCCATGGAAATGTGGCGATCGATTCTGCAGGAAAGCCAAATCACTCAAACCCACTTGACGATCAACGCCACCACCGGCACTAGCCACGCTCAGCGGCTGCTCAATTGGTATCAAGGAGTGTTGCCCAGCCATCTGCTCGTTACCCACCTTGACGAGGCCCTCGGCCTGGGCGGTTTTTATCCGTTTTTAAGTTCTGCCAAGTTGCCGCTGGGATTCGCTACCTTTGGTCCCGACATCCCGAACGACATCGTCGAGAGCGACAGTTCCCTCGTTGCCCAGTGGATTTTTGGCTCCGAGGATGATGGGGCAAGCGAGTCGACTCGGCATTAAATAATCTAATACCCATTGTTCCGGGTTCGGAGAGTGCTGACGATCCATTGCGATCTGCTTGGGGCGGGTTATAGTTTTTACTTGGTTGCTAAGAGCAACCCTTAGCGATGGGTTTTGGGAGTTTGGATTTCCAATCTCTTCTCCATGGCTAGGCCCGCCGGTGTTTCACGTTGGTCCGATCGAACCTGACTTATCTTCTCCAGTGTTCGGTACCTCACCGAACAGGCCCTTCGTGAAACACTCCTTTTTACCAACGGACGCGACACGAATCACACAATCACCTTCGATGGGAGTTTCAGCACCGATGAGTTCGAAACCAACCGCCACGCAGACACCTTCTTCCACCGATGCGACGCGACGGGGATTTTTAAAAGCCAGCGCGATTGCGGGGGCGGTCGCAACGCTGCCCATCGCTCGTTCCGCACATGCACAGGGTAGTGATACGATCCGATTGGGATTGATCGGATGTGGTGGTCGAGGGACCGGCGCTGCGGGTCAAGCATTGGATACCAACAGCGATTCCAACCGTGTCAAGCTGACTGCCATGGCCGATCCGTTCCAATTCCGCGCTGACCAAGCATTGAAGGAACTGAGGAAGAACCATGAGAAGTATGTTGACGCCAAGGTCTTCATTGGCGTTGACGGTTACAAAGAGGTCCTCGCTTCCGATGTCGACATGGTGATCCTGACTTCGCCACCGGGATTCCGTCCTCTCCACTTCGAGGCAGCTGTGAAGGCTGGCAAGCACGTCTTCATGGAAAAGCCAGTAGCAACGGATGCTCCGGGAGTACGTCGTGTTCTGGAAGCCAACAAGATAGCCAAGGAAAAGAACCTCGTGGTTCAAGTAGGACTGCAGCGTCGGCATCAATCCGATTACAAGTCCACCATCAATATGCTTCAAGAAGGGGCGATCGGAGACATTATCTTAGCGCGAGCTTATTGGAATGGGGATGGAGTTTGGACTCGCAATCGACAAAAGGAACAAACCGAACTCGAGTACCAACTCAACAATTGGTATTACTTCAACTGGCTCAGCGGCGACCATATTTGCGAGCAGCACATTCACAACCTGGACGTTATCAACTGGTTGATGAACGGCTATCCGAGTGAAGCTCAAGGCCAGGGCGGTCGGCAGGTGCGAACGGGTGAAGACAGCGGCCAGATCTTCGATCACCACTTTGTCGAGTTCACCTATCCCAACGGAACGAAGATGCTCAGCCAATGCCGACATATTCCCGGCTGTTGGAATGCCGTGAGCGAGTTCGCTCATGGCACCAACGGTTGGTGCGACATCAGCGGTGGCAAGATCTACAACAAGAAGAACGAAATCGTCTGGCGAGCCCCTGCGGGCGAGAACGGATGGGCTCAAGAGCATGTTGACATGTTCGCTGCCATTCGCCGCGGAGAAACACCCAACGAAGGGGACTACGGTGCAACCAGCACCATGACGAGCATCATGGGACGGATGGCGACCTACACCGGCAAGCCTTTGAAGTGGGATCAGTGCCTCAACAGCAAGATCGCTTTGGCGAACTTCGATGCGATCGATTCCTTTGACGACGAAGCTCCGATTGAACCGGGCAAGGATGGAAAATATTGGATTCCGACCCCTGGTCAGGATCCTGAATTGGTCGTGTAACGCATCCTACGAGTTCGGACCAATCTGCTCAGATCCTCGAGAGATCCTTGCAAATTCTCTGACAGCCCGTTTGGCAGCCTCTCCGACGCTTTCGCCGCGAACTGCCAAACGGGCTGTTTTTTTCTTTCTCGCGTCCCGTGTACAATAGCGGCATGGAAGAACCGGAAGCCAAGTCGAATAACGCTTCACCATCGAAAGTTGGCAATCAACTCCTTGCCAAGTACTCGGATGTGGATGGGCTGTTGCTGAAAGCTCCGTCTGCGGACGTTCAGCCATCCAAACCTGCAGCCATTCCGCTCAAACGGTTTCAAGAGTTGGAGCAAACGATCAAGCATGCTCCAGCCAATACCGAAGCCTATCTCGAGTTGGGTCGGATTTATCTAGATCAAGAGCGATGGAACGACGCCAAACGGGTCTTGGACGCTGGAGTGCAGTATTGCAATGACAGCGAACCGTTGTTGTTGCTGCGTGAGGACTTGACCCTCTTATTGGCCAACCAGATGCTCAGTGAAGCAAAACTGCGGCATGCGCAAAAACCGACTGCCGAGAATCGACATGAACTAGAGCAGGCGGAAATCAATATGGCGAACGAGCGAATTCGCATTTGCTCGCATCGTTTCGCTCGCCGACCAAGCGAAAAGGAATTGTTAATTCCGTGGGCCATTGCTTTGCGTCAATTAGCTAGGCATGAAGAAGCGGTCGACCTGTTGCAAAAGGCTGCCGAGGAACCTTCCCTTCGAGCTCGCGCCAGTTTGCAACTGGGAATGTGCCTTCAGTTTCTCGAACGACCTTTGGAAGCATTGGCTGCTTTTCGAAAAGCGTCTCTGTTTCGATCTCCTCCCCCCGACCCTGCGATTCGAATACGAGCTCTCGAACTGGCGGCGACCATCGCCGAGGAGAATTCTCTCATAGACTCGGCGATCTATTATTCAGAGCAATTGGTGAAGATTATCGATCCCCAACTCCGTCCGCAGTGGGAAACCAAGCTTACGGATCTAAAGTCTCGCCCTCTCTAGGCGTTTGCCAGTTACAATACGCGGAGCGTTGTATGTCCCTCCCGCCAGTCACCCCTCGCATTTCCTCACTGCCATGACTAAGAAACCGCATGCTGCTTGGTGTCTAGTTGTTGTATCGATCTCCGTTCTCTCTTTTTTCGGCAACGGGCTCGCCCAGGCCGAAAATCCACCCAATCAACTCACTCGCTCCGAATCGTTGAGTGGCTGGAAGTTGCTATTCGACGGTGCATCGACCGATGGCTGGCGATCCTACAAGAAGGAAGGGGTCTCCGATGGATGGAAAGTTGAGGATGGCACTCTAGTGCGGGCTGGTCAAGGAGCCGGTGACATCATCACCGATCGCAAGTACAAGTACTTTGAATTGTCCCTCGAATACAACATCTCCAAAGGGGGCAACAGCGGGTTGATGTTCCATGTGACCGAAGACAACCCTGCTCCCTGGCAAAGCGGCCCTGAGGTCCAAATCCAAGACAACATCGATGGCCACGACCCGCAGAAAGCCGGCTGGCTATACCAGATGTTTCGGCCGTTTCCTCAAGCATGGGCGGGCGAAAAAGAAACCCCCGATGCGACTCGGCCCCCCGGTCAGTGGAATCAACTCTACCTCCGTATTTCTCCTGCCGGTTGCGAAGTCTCGATGAATGGAGTGATGTACTACCAATTTCGGTTGGGAGACGATCGATGGAACAACTTGGTAGCCAAGAGCAAATTCGCCAAGTATCCGAACTTTGGCAATGCGGGCGAAGGCTATCTGTGTTTGCAAGACCACGGCAACTGGATCGCGTTTCGAAATATCAAGATCCGAGAACTGGGCTCAGACGGCCACGCTAAATCCCCTATCGATGGCGAGCTTGCGATTCGGACCGTCCCGGCGTTTCCGAATTTGAACTGGGAAGGTTGGCAGCCCAAAGAAGAGGATGGCACGATCAATCGTCCTCTTCGAATCTTGGAGCTGACCTATGCCAAGGGTGATCCATCTAGGCTGTATGCACTCGATCAAATGGGGCGCATTTTTACATTTGAGAACAGGCCCGATGTGGAGCAGGCCTCGCTGTTCCTGGATTTCCGCGGTCGTGCGAGCGTTTGGTACGAAGGCCCGATGGCCAACGAGCAAGGATTGCTCGGCCTCGCCTTGCACCCAGACTTTCATCGCAACGGACAGTTCTTTATCAATTACACGCGACCTAAGACTCACCAATCCGTGGTATCCCGCATGCGAGTCGATCCAGCGAATCGCAATGTCGCCGACCCCAACTCCGAAGAAGTGCTGCTGGTCATTCCTCAACCCTTCCAAAATCACAATGGAGGACCGATCGAGTTTGGCCCTGATGGCAAGCTTTACATCGCGATGGGTGATGGTGGAGCACGCAACGACCCGCGCGCTAACGGACAAAACCGATCGCAACTCCTAGGTACGATCATTCGAATCGATGTCGATCAAAAGACAGGTGATCTCCCCTACGCAATCCCAGCGGACAATCCGTTCGCGAAAGGGGAAGGGATCCGCCCTGAGATCTTCGCTTACGGTTTTCGAAATCCATGGCGCATCGCTTTCGATAAGGAAACCGGTCACCTATGGTGCGGCGACGTTGGCCAAGACCTTTGGGAAGAAGTCAATATCGTCACCGCAGGTGGCAATTACGGTTGGTCGGTGCGCGAGGGAAGTTACTCCTTCGGCAATCGCACTCCCGGTCCCGATGCCGCCAACGCTGTCGACCCAGTCTGGGCATACGACCATCAAGCAGGCAAGTCGATTACAGGTGGTCGCGTCTACCGATCCAAGCGCATTCCGCAACTGTATGGCAAGTACCTATATGCCGACTACGTTTCAGGTCGCGTTTGGGCTCTGACCAAACAAGACGGAGTCAAGGAAGCCATTCGCAACGAACAAATCGTGGCGGGCGGCATGCCCGTCATGGCGTTTGGTGAAGATGCGGATGGCGAAGTCTACTTCATGGTCGATACCAACCGCAGCCAGATGATCTACAAGTTCGAGATGCCCTAGCTAGGCCGGTTTACGATAGACCAGAGTCCAATGTCGATCACTCGACATTTGGACTGTATGACCTGGGATAGCGAGTGGTTCAACGATTTGCTGAAGCTCGGAAACGGTCAGGGCCGCATGCAGGCTCTGACGAAAAAGTTGTTTCGAGTAATCCGTCTCTCCCTCGGTATAAAGCGCGACGAATCGCTCCACTTCAGCATCGCTTTCCGGACGGCACAAGTCTCGAACAAACAACAATCCGCCCGGACGGAGCACTCGGAGAGCCTCAGCAAAGAAAGCGTCGCATGTCGGCAGATGATGCACTAGAGAATTGCTCATCACTGTATCAAAATACGCATTGGGAAAGATCAGCTTCTTGGCATCGCATCGATTGAGTTGGATGCGGTCCAGCATGTGATTGAGTTCGATGTTGTACCGAGCCAATTCGAGCATTTCGACCGAAGCATCGGATGCCATGACTCGGGACTCTTTATCTTTCGTGCATAGGACCACAGGAATCAGAGCTGTCCCGGTTCCCAAATCGAGAACGTCTCGACCGATTGGCCCAGCCTCGATCAAATCGGAGACGAAACGATCGTTGACCGCGCTGTGATCCATCTCGTTGTATTCGGTCGCTTCCTGGCGATCATCCATGACCTCGGGCTCGAGAACTCGCGGCAACATGCATTCGTCTCCGGAGGAGCAGGTTCAACAACAGGAATCGACCGGAGGCTCGCCAGCGGTTCGGCGTCTGGGTCCGGGAACTTCACGGCCGGTGTAGGTGATGCGATTGTTTGCGTCAACGAAAACCACTTTGGGTTCCGGAACCCGGAGCTCGCTTCCCGACTCAGCCAGGAATCCGAAGGTGGCAACGATGATCAAGTCACCCGGGCGAACCAGGTGGGCAGCGGCGCCATTGATGCACACATCGCTTGAGCCCTCTTCGCCAAGGATTGCGTAGGTTTCCAACCGAGTACCTCGGGTCACATCCCACACATGGACCGACTCGAACGGTGCGATTCCGGCGGCTAACATCAGGTCTGGCGGTAGCGTGAGCGAACCCTCGTAATGAAGATCGGCCTGCGTGACCGTCGCGCGATGAATTTTGGATCGAAGAAATTTTCTCAGCATGAGCTAATTGTGATACGGTAAGCCGAGTTTTGCTACACCTCTTGGGGAGCGTGGCCAAAACTGACTGGCCAAAACTCAGCGTGGGACTATTCCAAAACCTTGCGATACGGCCCATATTAGAACCGTCGACATCCGTCCATTCCATTCCTTTCCAACCGATTCCATGGTATCCATGTCAACGATTTCGAAACTTTTGTTGTTGAGCACACTGCTGTGCATAACCAGGGTTGCCGCCCACGCGGCCGATACCACCCTCCACCGAGACACTTGGGGAGTTCCCCACATTTACTCCGACGACGAAGCCGCAGGCATGTTCGCGTTCGGATACGCCCAAGCCGAGGATCGTTTAGAGGACATTTACCTAGCGATCCGAACGGGTGTTGGGCGCATGGCGGAAGTTAAAGGGAAGGATTTCATCCAGCAAGATTACATGATGCGATTGACGCACAACGATACGATGCACGCTCCGTATCTTGCCAAGGCGCCCGAGCAACTCCGCAAGAACTTGACGGCGTTCACGGCTGGAATCCAAGCCTACATCGATGAGCATCCCGATGAAGCCGCCGATGTGGCGATCCCGATCGAGCCATGGCATCCATTGGCAGTGGGGCGAGCGATGATCTTGCGATGGCCGATCGGAACGATCATGGATGACCTCAAGAACGGTGCCGATCGGAACAAGCCGCCCATGGGATCCAATCAGTGGGCCGTTTCTCCGGCACGCTCTGCCGATCGCTCCGCTATTCTTCTATCGGATCCGCACCTGACTTGGGAAGGACTGGCGGTCCTATACGAAGCTCGATTCCATGGCGGTGATTTGCACATGAACGGATACTACCTGATCGGTTCGCCGATGCTCGCGATCGGCCACAACCAACGGGTCGGCTGGGCACTGACGACCGGTGGTCCCGATACCTCGGATGTCTATCGCATCAAGTTCCACCTCTTGCCGCGACCTGAGTATCAGTATGACGGAGCGTGGAAGCCGATCTCGATCGAAACCTATGTGATCCCCGTTGCAGGGAGCGATCCGGTTGCGAAACAAGGTTTCTTCACTCATTTGGGTCCTGTGATCAGCGAGCCGGATTTGAAATCGGGTACGGCCTACGTTGGCGCGTCCCCCTACTTGGACCAAACCGGCCTCTACGCACAGTTCTACAGCATGGCCAAGGCCAAGAGCATCGAAGAGTTTAACAAGAGCCTCGGCGAACACCAGTACAACGAACAGAACGTCATGGCAGCAGACGTCGATGGCAATATCTCGTATGTTCGCAACGGTGCGACACCGATTCGATCTCAGGAATACGATTGGAGCCGTCCCGTCGACGGAACCACCAGCGCGACTGCTTGGAAGGGAATCCATCCCCAATCGGATCTAGTTTGCATCGTCAATCCGACACAAGGCTACATGCAGAATTGCAATATCAGTCCGGCCAACATGATGGTCGATTCTCCTCTTACGCCGGACAAGTATCCGCCATACATCTACAACGTCAGCTGGGATAAAAACAATCCGCGAGGCAGACGGACGGTCGAACTGCTCCATGAGGATGAATCGATCACCGCGGAAGATGCCCTGGCAATCGTTTTCGATGTGTACGATCGATTGGCACCCCAATGGCAAATTGAATTGCGAGCCGCTTGGGGAGCCGCCGACGCGAAATTCCGCGAGGATGCAGAAATCCAAAAAGCAGTCGAAGCCGTATTGGCCTGGGATGGTCAATACACCAAAGAATCGACCGCATCGGTCCTTTTCAAGTTCTGGCGACTTCGGTGCGGTGAACAGGTGGATCTGTCACCCATCGGCAAAGACGAACCCCTTTCGTCCGAGTCTCGCAAGAAGATCCTCGAACTCTTCACTCAAGTGGTCGGAGAACTCAAGGAACGACATGGCAAGTGGGATGTCCCCTGGGGCGAAGTCCATGTCGTAGGACGTGGCGGAATGTATTTTCCGGTCGATGGTGCGGACTACAGCTCCGGCGACAAGGAAGGGAACTTCTCGGAGACTTTGCTGGATGTGCGCTGCACTGACTTGAAAGAGCGACCTGGTGTTCAAGTTGCAAATAGCGGTTCGATGGCGATGATCCTGATGTTCTTCGACTCCAATGGCGCTCGATCCTTCACTTGCACGCCGTGGGGGCAATCGGGGCACCGCGATTCGCCACATTATGTCGATCAAGCAGCAATGCTTTACTCGCAACGCCGCATGAAATCGACGTGGTGGACCATGGAGGAACTGAAACCCAATATCGAATCGACCAAGACCTGGTCCTATCCGATCACCAAGTGACACACAGGTCTCATACTTTTTCATCGGCGACTAAACAATACTCGCCGATCCGTGGGTCGGATAGCATGAATGCCAGTTCGATTACGCCAATCGGCTGAGCCGTCGAGTGAGCCATTCCAGACTCAGTGCCCCGGCGATCAATGCCATCAGCAAAGTCATCAATCGCTGTTGAAACTCAACGTCGGGAGCACCGGGAACATAATTGGTCTGGTCTCGCGGCTCGATCGCTGAGACCAACGGAGAAACCGATTTCGGCTCACTCTGCTGATCTCCTCTTAGCGAGTCGAGACCGATCCAATATTTTCCACCCGTGCGAACGGCCAACTCATTGAGAAGCACATCATTGCGCTGCGGGCGTTGAATTTCCAGAGCGGGAACCCGAACCACGGTTTGCTGTGTCAGGATGGTTTGATCCGCAAGAGTTCCGATCGGTAGCTGTACTTCATATGTCCCAGTCTGTTTGGTGATGAACTGACCCACATAGACACCGGCTTGAGTGGGATCGGGTATTGGTCGCAATCGCAACTGGCTCGATCGACCGCCGGGCTCGAGGAGTTTGGCGACTGCTTCAGGTTGCACCAACGGCTGGAACTGGGCATCGCGGAGAACGGCTCGGACCACGACCGTTTCTCCCACTACGGCTTGCTCTTTATCGACCAGCAAGATGCCTCGATCGGAATCTCGCAACAGTCGCCCTTGTCCGGCCCAGCGAACGAGCTTGGTGTAATACGTATCGAAGTATCCTTCGCCGACATCCCTCAATCGCCAGAATTCGCCACCTCCTTGAAAGGCAACCCTGCCGGAGCCGTAGAAGTGGGAGGCCAGGTAGATGGGTGACGTTCCGTTCACGACGGTGGTTGGATCCGAGAAGCTGGCGATCACCGTAGCCGCTGGCTTCGGTTCATAGCATGCGAAGAAACTGTATACGCCGCGGAATTGCTGCCACGCACGTTGACTCTCTTGAAGATCTTTGCCTACCTGGATGAACTCATTGGACCATGCATCGGGAGCGAACGAGAGTGGCCATGCGGTCTCCGATTCGAATCGTCCGATGGAAACCAGTCTCGCGCCGCGGCTGTTCATCACAACCGGGGCAAGCCCTCGCACGATCTCCGCCTTGCGATTCCCGTTCCCTGCGCTCCCTGCCCATTTCGGAGTCGCGACAGGCCCCGAGATCATCACCAATCCTCCTGACTGTTCCGAGATCCATCGCTCGAGGATATCGAGTTGCTCATCGGACAGAGCCATCCAGTCTGCATCGAATGCAATGACTGCATCATACTGCGACATTTCCTCGCGCGTTTTTGGAAACTCGGTCAACAGCTTCTTGGCTTCCTGGGAAACACCCGGTCCACCCGATTGCAAATAAACGTGCGACTGAACGGTCGCATCTCGATACAACAGGTTGCGGACGAATTGGTATTCGCGTGTTGGACCACCCGCTAAGATCAGAATCGTTGCATTGGGTTCGACAACCCGAACTTCGCTTTCGAAGGCATTGTCGGCTGCGTTGGTATCTTGAGACGGAGCCAGCACACGCACCTCGTAGATCCAAGGGCCGATTTCGCGAGGCTCTACATCGAACACCAGGCTCGTGATGTTGTCGTCTCCTTCGAGAGCCACCATTCGCTCCTCTTCGATCGTAGGACCGATATTCGATTGACCGCCTGGTCGACGTCGCAGTTGGATTGGGACCTGAGAACCCTGCAACCCCGATGCTTGGAGCAAGACCGTCATTCGAAAGCGGTCACCAGGGAAGACACGTTTCGGTGCCTCGACGTCCAGCAAACGGACATTGATTGGGTTTTTCTCCGTACCCAGTCCGATCGGATGAATCGGGATCCCTTGAACGGATGCTTCGGAGATACTGTTGATCGGATCGGCCCCGGCATTGCTTCGGCCATCGGTGAACAAGAGGATTCCTGCGAGGGGTGAGCCTCGCTCCTGATCGAGAATCGAATTGACCGCATCACCGATTCGCGACTCGGTTCCCGTCGCCGCCAACAGCGTTTCCCAAGGGACTTGACCGGGTGTTTGCGCGATCGATGGAGTTGCTTCCGAAGGATTCTCGCTTTTCGTTTGCGGTGCAATCTCCTGAGTGGACCATAGGGCCTGCCACGGTATGTTGTCGGCTCGCAGAACCGATGTAGCCATGGCTACAAATCCTGTGATGGAACCGACGACGGAGAATAAGATGGCATAACTCCAAGCCATGGAAACTCCGGATGGTCCTGCACGACTCAAGGCGCGCACCAAGAGGGCGACGATCAATACCAGCACGGAAGCTCCGAGAATCGCCGTACCGATCCATGCGGTCCATCGCAGCAAACGGAGCAAGCTTTCGGCTCCCTGCGATGTGTCGGCAAATCCGCTCTTGGCTTGAGGCTTGAGGAACGTGGCAACCGGACTGGGCCGCGAACTTTGATCGAAGCGATAGACTGTCGTATCGTGTCCTCGCTGCAATTGCGATAACAGTTCCGTCTGGCCCAGTTCGCGCTGCACGGAAGCGATCCGACTGGCCGAGGGGTTGGCTGCCGAAGCGGGAGTGTCATCGACACTCATGGTCATGCTCAACGATGTATCGACTAGCACTGCAACTTTGGAGGCTCGGGTATCGCGGCGCTCGCTTCGCTTTTGCAAATCCATGAAGAAAATCAAGATACCGATCAGCGCGGTTAGTCGGAGAACGAGTAGTGCATAGCCGACCATGCGCGGCAACTCGTCCCAGTCCTTGCGATACCAATAGACGACCCAACTTGCGATGCCGAGAACAACGCAGGCCAGCAGGAACCAGTGATGCCACTGATCTAGCTGTTCCAAACGCATGAACTGGTAGAAGACACGCGTGTCCTGCATAGTTGTCATCGTTTGGGTAAATGATAGGAAGCGCTCCAGGCGAGCCATTGCTCAAAAGCCAAGAGTGCCAGAAGCATTGCCATCAACAGTAGATTCCGATTGCTCAATCCCGACAAGGCGAGGTTCGAACCCACCGAAGCTGCGGATCGATAGTTGTATTTGATACCAGGGAGGGCGTTGTTCAGATCGGCTGGAGCAATACGCTGGGTGTCACCCTCAGCCGGCGGCGTATTCCGGGCGAGGTTTTTGACGATCTTGTCCCCTTGCACGGCTGTCCCCCACCACTCGAACAAGCCTGCCGATGTCAGGGCGCGAACCCTGTCCTCGCTGTCCCCCTCGGGAAGAATCTCCAGCTTGGCGCGCAGGCTGGTCTCGCCTACGGCTGCTCCATTGATCTGCATGGTCGGTCGAATGTTTCGGCCAGTCGGAGCAGGACAAACCAGCTCCGTCTCCGGCAACATCTCTTGCGCAGAAAAATCCCAACGCAAGCCGCTACCTGCGAGCTTCGAGGTCTCCGAAGTGCGGAACGAACACAGATACCCAACCATCTTCAGCGCCGCCACGACGAACGTCGGGTCTTGCGGCCAATTGCACCAACGTCGATCGAGCGAAGTCAATGCGATCAATATGCGGCCATCGCCCAATGAGTAATCGACCATCAGCGGCTTGCGGTTCCTCAATGTCGCAACCGGCTTCCATCGCTTGGCTACGCCGCTGTTCTCGCCAGGATCGATCTCAACATAGCGCTGAATGCGCACAAATTGAAACGGTGATGAACTCAGTCCCAAAAGCGGGGCAAAGATAGGATGATTGTCGGCGATGATATCGGGCGTTGCATCTGCTGGATCTTTAGGAAAGTCGACCGGTCCGAGTAAACCAAAGGGCATCAGAGGAGTCTGGTCCGCAACTCCCGGGATGGGCTTGGTCCAGGCAGCATAGTTTCGCAAGTAGTCGTTGGCAGTGACGTTATCTCCGAACCAAACAGCCAATCCACCACCGCGAGAAACATAGCGATGCAAATGGGCAAGCGCTCGTGCATCGAGGCTGGGGACCGATTGCAGGATGATGCATGCGTACTGATCCAAACCCTCGGCATCGATATCTCGCAAGTATTCGGGGCCCTCGCGCGAGATCAACAGCCCTGTGCGGGCGTTGCCTCCGGGATCGAGTGCGGATTCGACGAAGAAGGAGTGCTTGCCACCCGCATCGCCGTCGACCAACAAGACTCGCACGCCATCGAGCAGATCGAGAACGCATCGAGCGGTGTTATCGGCCATAAGAGCATCCGGTGGCAACTCCGCCGTGACAACATGAGAGCCACTCTTGGGGAAAACAACTTGGACATTTCTCGTCACCGCTTCGCCCGGCTCAATCCGATCGAACACCAACGGCGGCAACTCCGTCACAACCCCCGAATAAGGCTCCGAGGGTTTCACTTCGCCATCCTTGCGGCTGTAATCGATCGCTTGGATCCGAACTGCAACATTGCGAGCCGAAGCCGCGCCATGATTTTGTACAGTGATATTGATCATGGTGGGAACGCCAGCGGCGAGGACTTCCTGTCGCGGTTCGATCGCCGCCAACGTCAGATTCTCATGCCGCGCTTCGACGCAATCGATCAATTGGATTTCCACCGATCCGCGGCCCAACGCTCCTAGTCGCTGCTGGAGCGTTGCTGCGTTGCTCCAATCCTTGGTCCGAAAGTCGCTCATGATGTAGACGATCACGCGATCGCTTTGGTCTGCCTGCAAAAGGGGCGCGACTGCGGCTAGCGTATCGTTTAGTGAGCAATCCAATTGCGTCGGAGAAGTGCTGTTGATCTTGGACAATAGTCCCGAGGCATCCGCCGGGATGGTTCTCGCCAAGAGATCCGCAATGGCATCGGCTCGCACTTCCGAGTCCGCGCCGAGGGCTGAAACATCACCGGTCCCAGTCCCCTTAGAATCCGCGGCCTGAGTGTCGGCACTCTTGTTCTCCGACTCGGGTGAACGGTTGGCTGCCAGTGTGCCTCGCGAGGCGCGGAAGATCGACAGCAAATGTTGCTGAGAACCTTGGTTCGCGCTGTTGGCGATCGATGCGATCGCACCGAGAGCTGTTTGGTAAGCCGACTTGCCGTTCGCCGAATCGGACATGGATGCCGAATCATCGAGAATCACATAATGATGCGTCGTTGTTCGACCGAAGGCCGCAAGCCATTTCGAACCGGTGATCCATTGGGCGAGCATCGCAACGAGAAGTGCCATCGCCAACATGCGCGAAGCGATCAACAGAGCTTGTTTGAGCCATACCCAGCGTCGATTCTTGCGATAGCTCTCGAGCAGAAACTCCATCGCCGCCCAACTGGTACGCCGATGCCTCACCAAGT